>JAUYJB010000041.1 GCA_030688605.1 Hyphomicrobiales bacterium | reverse complement strand
AATTCGTCTCGCTCGCTCTCCGCAAGCACCAGTTCTCTTTCCTGAGGTCGTCCAATGCGCGCCATGATCCCCTCCCTGGCAGGAGCGAATCATGAATCCGTTCGCAAGATATGTAAATTTATTAATGGGACAGAACACTAGTGGGCATTGACACGTTAAGTGGCTGGCCGTTGTTGGCAGGGGCCGGTACGGTCTCTGGATGACCCCCATTTCGTTCAAACGACATCGTTTTCCGCCGGTGATTATCCAGCATGCGGTCTGGCTTTATGCCCGGTTTACGCTGTCGTTTCGCGATGTCGAGGATCTGCTGGCTGAACGCGGCATCGACGTTTCGAACGAGACGGTTCGGCGCTGGTTCCTGAAGTTCGGCCGGCTGATCGCCGGCAATCTTCGCCGCAGCCGGCCGCGTGCCAGCGCGCGCTGGCATCTCGACGAGATGGTCATCAAGATCCGCAGCCGGAAACACTGGCTGTGGCGCGCAGTCGATGACGAAGGCGAGGTGCTCGACTTCCTGGTCCAGCGCCGACGCTGCGCCCGATCGGCCCGGAGACTGTTGCGAAAGCTGCTGAAGAAGCAGGGTTTTGCGCCGAAGCGCATCACCACCGACAAGCTCAGATCCTACGCCGTCGCCATTCGTAAAGAGCGGCTTTCCGCGGTCCATGACCAGGGATTACGGGCAAACAATCGAGCCGAAAATTCACACCAGCCGGTACGGCGTAGAGAACGAAAACTGCAGCGGTTCAAGTCGCCAGGATCCGCCCAACGGTTCCTGTCGATCCACGCCGCCGTCCACAACGCCTTCTACATCCAACGCCATCTTCTGCCGCGCCGCATCTTCAAGGAATTTCGCGCCGGTGCATTCGCTGTCTGGAATCAGAGTTGCCTTCCTGCCTGACCGGGGTCACAGCCGAATTTCAGCCGACTGCCTCAGTTAACGTGTCAGTGCCCTCTATTCTGAGTTGGAGAAAGCCATATCTCACATATGGCTTGGGGCCGGGATGGCGAACTTCGGGCGATTTCGAGATATGATGATTTTAATGGTTTTTAGCCATTGAAACAGAAGATGTTCGAAATTACCCTTGCCCATATTTTGGAAATGTGCAATTTTGATGGTTATGGACCATCAACGGACCCCACGTCTGAAACCCCTCCTGGAGCGCGTTCCGCCCGGCTTCATGGTCGATGCCGCGTGGCTGAAGCGCCAAGGCATCGACCCTAAGTCGATCCATGACTACGTGCAACGGGGCTGGCTGGAAAGGGTGGTGCGTGGCGTCTATCGCCGCCCGCTGGCGGGGCAGGTGCCTTCGGCATCGGCGGCCGACTGGCAGTTCCCTCTGCTCTCCATCCAGTGGATCATGGGGTACGACGTTCATCTGGGCGGGCCGAGTGCGCTCGCATGGCATGGGCTTTCCCACTACCTGCCGCTGGGCGGCGAGGCCCACGTCTGTCTTTACGGCACGGTTCCCGCCTGGCTCGCGCGCCTGCCGGTCAACGTGCAGTTTATCGTTCGCTCGCGCGCTCTGTTCGGCGACGATCTCGCCGGCGTCGAGAACGCAGAGCATCAGCTCGATACCGTCCCGGGATCGGAGCTCGGCGGTGGTCCGACGGTGAGCCCCTGGCGCTGGCCACTCAAGGTCTCTTCTCCGGAGCGCGCCATCTTCGAGGCGCTCGATGAACTGCCCAGTCATGCGAGCTTCCATAACCTGGATATGGTCTTTCAGGGGCTCTCGAACCTGCGCCCCCGACACTTGATGTCTCTCTTGCATGCCTGCCGTAGCATCAAGGTCCGACGTCTGTTTTTCGTGTTTGCCGACCGGCATGAACACGCCTGGCTGAAGCATCTGGACAAGGATGCGATCGATTTCGGCTCCGGTCCTCGCGCGCTCGTCAAGGGTGGCAAGCTGCATCCGACCTACCGGATCTATGTGCCGGAGGAGCTCTTGCCCGCCGACGTGACGGAGGGCGCGACGCATGCATGAGCGGTACATCGAACAGGTCCGTCTGCTGATGCGTGCGCTCCCGTCGATTGCAGAGGAGAAGGTCTTCGCGTTGAAAGGCGGCTCGGCCATCAATCTCTTCTATCGGGACATGCCGCGTTTATCGGTCGACATCGATCTGGTCTACCTACCGGTGGAGGATCGGGAAACGTCCCTGCGCAATATCGACGAGGCGCTCGATCGGATCGTCGGCACGCTCGCCCGGCGCAGTCCGGATATGCGGCTTCAGCGCATCGCCGGCGGCGGGAACAACGAAACCCGCATCATGATCGGCAGCGGACGTGCGCAGGTGAAGGTCGAAACCTCTCCAGTCGGACGGGGGATCGTTCTGGCGCCTCAATCGCTGAGGGTCGCGGACGTGGTCAAGGATACATTCGGCTTTGCCGAGATGCAGGTGGTCGCGTTCGAGGACCTTTACGGAGGCAAGCTGCACGCCGCCCTGGACCGGCAGCACCCGCGGGACTTCTATGACGTCAAGCTGCTCTACGAGAACGAGGGCCTGACCGACAGTCTGTTCCGCGTCTTCCTGGTCTATGTCTCCGCGTCCGGCCGGCCGATGCATGAACTGCTGGCGCCTGCCAAGGCGTCTCTCGACGCGTTGTACACGGAGGAATTCGCCGGAATGACCCGCGACGTTGTGAGTCTCGATGAGCTCGAATCCGCGCGGGCGCGCCTGCTTGATGACATCCGGACCCGGCTGACGGGCGATGCCGCTACGTTTCTGCTTTCGCTCCATGACGCCGAGCCGGATTTTGGGTTGATCGGTCTGCCCGACGCCGAACGCCTCCCAGCCGCTCAGTGGAAGCTCCTGAACCTGCGAAAGCTCAAGGCCGATAATCCCAAAAAGCATGCAGAGCAGCGGGCGCTGTTGAAAGCCTTGCTTGGATAGAGGGTGATCGTCACACGATGTATGATTGCGCACACGAACACGTAGTGCCAATAGAATGCGGCATAAACGCATGGAGAGGATAGAAGGGGTCAGTTTTTCTTCTTTCGCTTTGGGGCGAGCCTGCTTCCTGACCGCAACTGGTTGGAAGAGGTGCGCTCATGAAGGAGACGGACGAGGAGGCGGCGGAAATCATCCCGCCGGCAGCGAATGACACCGACGCGCCGGAAGGCAGTCAGACAGCCGGATCACTGGATCCGCGCATCCGCATCATCGCCCGGGCTATCGGCCGCCATATCGCCCGCGAGAACATAAGGTCCTGGGAGAAGGAAAGGCGGGAGAAGGCGGCCAACGACAACGGACAAGAGTGAGAGGGCTGAAAACTTGGGGGTGAATTGGCCATGTGCAGGAGAGAATTCCATGACCCGCGTTGCGCTATACGCCCGCTATTCCTCGGACAACCAGAGTGTTGCCTCGATCGACGATCAATTCCGTATCTGCCGGGACCATGCGGCGCGGGAGAGGTGGAAGGTTATGAGCACCTACAAGGACGCTGCCATCTCGGGCGCCAGCGTCACCCTGCGGCCGGGCATCCAGGCGCTCTTGCAGGACGCGCAGGCAGGTAAGTTCGACATCGTGCTCGCCGAAGCCCTGGACCGCGTTTCGCGCGACCAGGCTGACGTGGCCATCCTCTACAAGCATCTCAAATTCGCGGGCGTCCAGATCGTCACTTTGGCCGAAGGCGAGATTTCCGAGCTTCACGTCGGCCTCAAGGGCACGATGAATGCCCTGTTTCTGAAGGATCTTGCCGCCAAGACCCATCGCGGCCTCCGCGGCCGGGTCGAGAAGGGTAAGGCGGGTGGCGGCCTCTGTTACGGCTATACCGTGGTCAAGCGTCCCAACAGCGAAGGCGAACAGGTGCGCGGAGAGCGCAACATCAATGAAGCGGAGGCTGTGGTGGTGCGTCGCATCTTCCGGGAGTTCGCCGCCGGTAAGAGCCCGCGCGCCATCGCCGCCGATCTCAACAGTGAGGGCATCCCCGGTCCGCTCTCCCGCGCCTGGGGCGACACCTCCATTCGCGGCCATGTCTGCCGCGGCACCGGCATTCTGAACAACGAGCTCTATGCCGGCGTGCTGGTCTGGAACCGGCTGCGCTACGTCAAGAACCCGGCGACGGGAAAGCGCGTCTCGCGCATCAACCCGGAATCCGAATGGATCAGGACCGAAGTACCTGAGCTGCGCATCGTCGATGAGGAACTGTGGCAAGCGGCGCGCCAACGACAGACAGAGATCGCCAAGCAGTTCGAGAATGTCACGAAGGGCGTGCGCGCCTATCGCGCCAAGCATGTCAACGAGCTGCGCCGTCCGTCCTTCCTGTTCTCCGGGTTGCTCAAATGTGGATGTTGCGGTGGCAGCTACGGCATCATCACCCGTGACCGATATGGTTGCTTGAACCGTTATCGCCGCGGCACCTGTCAGAATGGTCACACCATCCGCCGCGACGACATTGAGAGCCGTGTTTTGGCCGGACTGACGGAGAAGCTCGTTTCCGCCGATGCCGTGGCCGACGCTGTGCGCACCTATGCGGAAGAGCTCAACCGGCAGAACCACGAGCGCCGCGCGCACACCGAACTTGACCGCAAAGCGCTCGCCAAGGTCGAACGCGGCATTGCCGGTATCATGGCGGCCATCGAGGACGGCATGTATCAGCCTGCCATGAAGGCGCGGATGGACGACCTCGAACGTCAGAAGGCGGAGATCATGGCGCGCATGGCCGAGGCCCCGGCGGATGTACCGGACATCCATCCCAACATCGCCGAAATCTACAAGGCCAAGGTCGTCCACCTGACCGAAGCGCTTGCCAATCCGGAACTACACTCCGAGGCCGCCGATGCCATCCGCTCGCTGGTGGGCGAGGTAGTGCTGACGCCAGGAGAGAAGCGTGGCGCGATGCAGGCTGTTCTACGCGGCGAGCTGATGGGTATTCTCGACTTCGTGGCGGAACGCCGGAGCCATCCCAAGCCAGAAGTTATAACAAAAGGGGTTGCGGGCCCCCGCAACCAAATTCGCCCGCCAAGTCAAAGACTTGGCGAGCGTCTTGATTCTGCGCTTATGTTTCCAACCTGCTCGTGGAAGCACCGTGGAAGCACCGTGGAAGCAAGAGGGCGTGTATTCGTAAGTGAATCAAGGGGTTAGCGAGTACGCATTCCCAATTCGTTGCCCCTTGTCTCCCCTTGGTAGCGCCGGTCGGTTTCTTCGCGGGGTGAGAGACCCGTCACCGAGCGCCTGCCGAACGGAAGTAGAAGTCGAGCATCGCGTTCAGCGGCGCGGCTTCCTGCCGAAGTCGGCTGCGAAGCGCGGCACCCTCCCAACAGTCAACCAGCAAGCTTGCCATTTGCCGCGCATTGGAATCGGCTGGGATGTCGCCTCGTTGCCGAGCCTCTTCCAGGCAGATGGCCAAACGCCCGGCAATTTCGGAAAAGCATCCATCGATCTTTCGTCGAAACACCTCGCTTACGCCCGACAGTTCTTGTCCGAGTCCACCCAATAGGCAGCCCATGTACCCCTCCTTTCGGTAATTCTCCTGCGTCATCTCGAAAAAACAACGCACCCGTGCGAGCGGGTGGCGCCCCTTGTCTCCGAGGCAGGCGTCAAGGCCCGCATGCACTTCCCGCATGTACTCGTCGAGGACTTGCAGCGCGAAGTCCTCTTTGTCCTTGAAATGATGATAGAAAGAGCCCTTCGGGATGCCCGTGGCCGAAAGCAGGGCCTGGATGCCGAGATCGTTGTAGCCATGCTCCAAAAGCATTGGCAGACCCGCCTTGAGCAGGCGTAGCTTGGTTGAATGCGTCATCTCATTGTCGACCTAAATGGGGGCATAGCCGCTCGCCGGTACGCACGCATGCGGGAGGGATTGAGGCACAGCGCACCCCCCCGGCAACAGAGTCCCGCGAGCCGAAGCCGGGGAAGCATGGGCGGTGCAAGAGACCCCCTGCCAAATGGACTCTACGGCATCGCGCCTCCAGTTGCAGGCAATCGGAATCCGGGCTTTATTGAATGTCCGCCGCCAGGATCGAGCACACCGCCGCCGGGAAGATGCCGCCACCCGGAACGGTTCCTTGATTACGCACGGCGTCGTTCCACTCGCATTTCTCAGTGAAACTCGAGGGCTTGCCAAAGTGCGCGTCGCAAATCCAGCAGCCATTTTCGAAACAACACGAGCAAATGATCCCGCCTGAGCAATCCCACTTGGAGCAGTCCGACACCCGTTGACCAAATTTGTTGGGGGCGGCCTGACTAGGACCTGTGCTGACGAGCGAAAGGCTGGCACCAGCGGCGAGTGCAACCGCGATGAGGACACGCATGGTGCCTTCCTCCACTAACCAAGATGCAAGGGACCGGACGAAGGTGCTACCTCGAAACCGAGCTAGCTCTTCACTTTCTCGATCATATGGCTGATGACGCGGCTGTGCTCGCGCTGCGGGCTGAACATGACGATCTCCGCATCGGCGTCGACCTTCACGTTGTGGCCTGGCGGCCAGTAGAACAGGTCATTAGCCTCAACCGTCTCCCGCGCGCCATTCGCGTCGGTCGTAGTTAGCCGGCCGTGCAAGACGAAGCCCCAATGGGGGCATTGGCAGAGATCGCCTTCCAGTCCCTGGAAGAGCGGGGTGGTATCGACGCCCGCTGAGAGCGTGAAATACTCGGCGCTGATCTTGCCGAGGCCGCTCGCATCGCCAAAATCCATGCTCTGACGGATCACCGCACCTGGAATGTCCATCCTGACGTCCACTTTGTCCTTTGCCACCCGCATGTTCGTTCTCCTTCCTTGAATGCGTCCATCTGCGAACTAGACCAGTCGGTCTAATCGGCAGGTTACACCCCCGGCAAGGGCTGTCAAGGCGTCGCGCCACGGCTTCTCGCGATGAGGCAGCGCTCGCCTCTTCGCCCAAACACGCGATTGTTCTTTCCCGACTTCACTCCGGCGATCGTCGTTGGGCCTCAACCCGAGCAGCAGATGACAGGAAATGGCGCCGCCCCGCCGTTGCTTGCCCTTTCTCTGGTCGCCGAATTGGCTCAATCATGTGCTAGAATTCGGGTCGTCAGGCATATGTGGCACCAAGCAGAAGTCATGCGGCCGCGGCGACCAGTTCTGCTCGTTGCGTCCCCTTGATGCCGCAATGAGCCATGTCGAACATCTCGCCTAAACGACATGGAGCGGCGCCTGGTTTTGCACGACAACCCGGGTCACGTTGTCCCACGCCGCTCGAAACAGAAACGCCCAGGATTGACGGGTTATTCCGGCGATGTGTGGTGTCAATATCGCTCGACTTGCTGCCGCATCGGAAAGCTTGAGCAACGGATTGTCCGGTGCTGGCGGCTCGCTGGAGTAGACATCGACGGCCGCGCCTGCCAAACGCCCGGATTCGAGCGCGCCAGCCAAGGCTCTCTCGTTTACGACACCGCCGCGGGAAGCCTGGATGAGCACCGCGCCCTTTTTTGCCTTCGACAATACATTTGTTTCGATCAGATCCTTTGTCGCTGGGAGCAGCGGCACATGCACCGAAACGATATCGGACCGGGAAAATAGATCCTCAAGACCAAGCGCCTCGGCCGCCAGGGCACTGGCCGCTTGCGGATCTGCAGGTGCCGGGTCGAAAAATGCTATGCGGCATCCGAACTGTTTGAATTTCCGCGCGACTGCGGTTCCGATGACACCCAACCCGACGATGCCGACCAGCAGACCCTCAAGGCCGTCGACATTGTCGGCGAGAAATCGGCTGCGGAAAGCGCCGTAGCGCCCATTGCGGATTTCGGCGGTCGCCTCGGTGAACCGCCGAAGCAGCGCCGAAGCGCACGAGACCGCGTATTCGGCGATGGCCTCGTTGCTGCCCCCTGGAACATTGGCAAGCGGAATTCCAAGCGCCCGCAACCCGTCGACATCGACACGGTCAACGCCGGCGCCGGTCACCTGAACGAGCTTAAGACGCGTGTCTTCAAACAGACCTAGCGGGAGCTTTGGGCCGACGGCAGGAATGACGAGCGCGTCCGCCTGCTTGAGCAAGGCGGGCATTTGCGCATCGTCCGGCGCAATATAATCGATGTCCATTGACACTGGCGGAACAACGCCAACGCGGGCGAAGTCGGACTCCGGGCGAAGACACAGAACATTCGGCATCGATGCTACCCGTCGGAAGTGTCCCAGGATTCGTACTCGACCGTTGCCGCGCCGACGTCGTTTGTCGGAAAGAAACACAACAACCTCAGAACTGTGGTCCCGGTATTGTAGGTGGCATGTCTTTCGGCGGCGGGCACCAGAACGGTGTCGCCTGCCGCTAACGGATATTTCCCCGCGTCGGTGCGTGTGAACCCTTCCCCGGAAAGAACGTGAATACACTCTTCAAAATCAAAATGGACATGCGGACCGCGCTCGGCAGCGCCGGGCTTGGGCGCTTCAATCTCGACGAGCCGCACTGTAGATCTTTGCGCGCCGGATGCCGCCGCCACGATCTCACGTGAATGCCGGCCGGGTAAGCTCAGATTCCTCGAATCCTTCAGATGAAAGACCCTGGCCATCAGACTGCCTTTCGCAGATTCTTTAATTCTCCGGTTCCGCCCTGTATGCCTTCGAGCTGGGCGAACAGTTCCGTTGCTTCGGCGGCTATCGAGTCGGCAATCCTTGCAAGCATGGCGATGCCGCGCTCTTCAGTGGCTTTCTCCGGCGTGCCATACCATCCCGTCGGCGCAATCGTGCGGATATCGGTCAGGACCGGCTGGTAGCTGCGCGTGCGCCGGAGCTTGTCCATGTAATGGCCGTGCTTTTGATCGGAGGAATTGTCGATCCGGTCGAGATGCACCAGTTCGGGCCTGAAGGCCAGGACCGCCAGTGCCTCGATTTCCCCGCCATGTGTGAGACCATTGCATTCCTCGCCAAACAGATCTGCCGCGACATAGCAGGCCTGCACGGTGAGCACGGTCATTCCGTGCTTTCGATGCAAATCTTCGGCAGCGATGGCCAGCGAGGGAATGTTGCCTTCGTGCCAGTTGAGGATAAGAAGGGATTTGGCGCCATGAACGGCCGTCGACGCGCAGATCTCCGTGACCACCCGAACGTAGGTTTCAGGCGTGAATGTGATCGTGCCCTCATAGGGCATATGCATCGGCGTAACGCCGATCGTGGGACCGGGGAGAACAAGTCCGTCCATTCTTGATGCAAGCGCTTCGGAAATCAGGTTTGCGGCAAAGGAATCGGTGCCCGCCGGCAAATGCGGGCCGTGCTGTTCGACGCTTCCGGCCGGCAGGATCACCAGAGGATTTCGCTCGAATTGCTTGGCGATCTCCGGCTGCGTGAGGTCGGAAAAATACCGACTATGCAACATCGCGTTTCTCCGCGGCGAGTTTGCGGCGTGCTTCTTCGCGAACGTCGTCGAGTTTCACCGACTCGCCTTTGCGTTCGATCGAACACAGCGCGGCATTAACGCAGGCAAGCGCCGAATTTCCGTTCGATGCACTCAGCTCGTTGCCGGTTCCCGATCTGCAACTGTCGGCGAAGAGATCAAGCTCGGCGCGAAACATATTGCTCTCCGGCTCTTCCAGAATCTCGCGCTTTCCAAAGCCGTCCTTGCCGCGCTGGATATACAGAATGGATTTGTCGCGAAGTCTCTCCGGGGTATCCCAGGTGCCGAAATCGATCTCGTAATGCATCAGACCCTTCGACCCGAATACGCGTACGGCGAAGATGCCCGGCGATGTCCAGCAACTGCCGACATAGGCGATCTTGCTGTCGGCGAATTTGAGTAACGTCATCGATTGGTCGTCGACCTCAGCGCCGACGGGCGAAAACTTCGCGGCAACCGAACTGGCTTCGGCAACATCTCCGCCGAGATACTGAACAACATCGAACATGTGGATCGCCAGTTGCGACAAGGGTCCGCCGGGGGCACGGTCCTTGTACCAGCGCCAGGTCTTGGGCGTCAGCTCGAGCGCACGCTCATTGGAAAAATTCGCTTCGATAAACCCGACAACACCCAGTTCTCCCGCATCGATTGCTTCGCGGATCGCGCGGATTCCGCCAAGCAGACGGGCACTGTGTCCGACGGTCACGGTGACGCCATATTCGTTTTCGAGCGCCTCGATCTCCAGCCCATCCTCCAGCGTGCTGGCAATCGGCTTTTCGGTGTAGACATGTTTGCCGGCCTTTGCCACTTCCAGCGCAACCGGCAAATGCTGCTCGTTCGGGACGGTCAATATCATGCCCTTGGTGTCCGGATCGGACAACAGCGACTGCAGGTCAGGTACGACGGAAATCCCGGTCTCTTGGGCAAAGGCGCTGCGTTTTTCTTCCGAGCGGCTATAGCCGGCCACAATCTCGATTTTGTCGGAAAGTTTCGCCGCGCGGGTCAGAACACGCGCCCATCTTCCCAGACCAATAATTCCGACTCTGATCGGTTCGGTGCTCATTCCTTTACCTTATGGATTTAGGGGATTAGAGCTGCATATTAGGTCGTATCACGGTAAGACAGTGCGATGGTAGGGGTCAAGGACAGCCCATCCGGATTGGCACGAGCGCGTATCGACGGCCGCCGCTTCACGCGCGCCACGCGGACGGCCAAGGCGCTGGCCCGTGGCGAGCAGGATCCGCAGAGGGAAACAGCCGGTCCGTAAGCTCTCTAGAAATCCATTTCGAGGACATAGAGCCCGCCCACATGCCGATCGACCGTATAGACCACGCCGCGTTCGTCCGCGAAGACATCATTGAGCTGGATCGATCCGCTCGGCGCCAGCGGCGGCGCGGGGGGCACAAAATGCGCGATCTCTTGAGGCTGATAGGGGTTGGAAATATCGAACGCTCTCAGGCCGCCATTGAAGAATGTCCCGAGAATGACCTGGTCCGACTGCCAGGATGTCGGGGTCGGAATGTTCTCGTGAATATTATGCGCCCCGAACCTGCCGCCGCGATGCGCGAATTCCTCGACCGGCGGAAGCGGGCACGTCGCGATAGGAATTAGATTTTCCTCGTGGCGCGCATCGAGAATCCAGACCAACTTCGGCCAGTCGGCGGCGGCGTCGGCTACCGATTCATCCGTCACGACCAAAAGATTGCGGTCAAACAGCGGCAGCACCGTGTGCGTGAACCCATGATAAGGCGGTGAATTGTCCCACCGCGAGATCATTTTCGGCTGCGTCATGTCGGAGATATCGAGGATGATGACCCCGCCATCGACATAGCCCAGATAGGCTCTGTCGGACCGCTGCGGATAGACGTTCGTGTTATGCACACGAAAGCCTTTGCCGTCCGGGTTGTGCTGGACGGGCGGCTCCTCGCTATCGCCGACCCGCACGCCCGGCAGCCACCAGCGCCCGACTTCTTTCGGTTTCGACGGAGTGCGTACATCGATTGTCCGGTAAAACTGGTCGTCGCCAGGGCGGTGCGACTGAAAATCGGCGGCGCCCGCCGCCATGTGGACATATTCCCCGTCGCAAAACCACAGCTGGTGGACGCCACGGGAATGGGGTCCCGACGCGTCGAAAAAGGCGATGGACTGCGGGTCTTCCGGCTTTGAAATGTCAAACAGCTCGAAGCCCGCCGGCTGCTGGCCGGGTTTCTTGCACTGGTAGGCAACGGCCATGACGTCGCCGACCACCTCGAGCGAATTCGACCGCATGTAGGGTTCAGGCAGGTTGGTTTGAACAACAAGCCGCGGATTGCGGGGGTCGCTCACATCCAGGGCCGTAAAATTCTTGGGCGCGGTTTCGTGTGCAAGCCACAGGATTCGCCGGCCGTCCTTGGCCATTTGAATTGCCGTGCCTTCCCCGAGACCACCAAATCCATCCAACTCGTGATGAGCCAACAGCCTGAAGCCGCGGATGATCGGCGCGCCAGACGAGGATCGAGTATTCATCCGCATTTCCTTTCACCAGGTTTCCGCCACCGGCCCGCATCGATAAATGCCGCCGACACGCGGTAACCGTGTCTCTGCAATGTGAGGCGATCCCGCAACGGTTCACGGACTGGTACGTTTCGCCATATCGCACTATCGCACGACTAACTTGAAACCTTGGCTGCCGCAACTATAGCAACGGCAAGTGGATGAACCAGGTCGCTTTCGACCATCGCGATATGTCGACTCGCCTTGGTTAAGAGCGGCATGCGCATTTCGTCGTGATTCCGAGATATTCCAATTTCTCTTATACCCCGTCTGCAGGACCCGCGGGGTAAAGTGGGAGCGTGCGCGCGTGGAGCCGAACTCGTGCCGGTGGCAAATCACCACAAGTTCAACAGAGGCCCTGGCTTTGATCCTTTTGTCATATGATAATACCGTATGAGCTTGAGCGATTTCATCGGAGAGGGGGATGACCCACGTCACGAACCGCATGTCGCGACGAGTAACGGGCACCTGTTCCCGACGCTTTCGGAGACTGATGCATTGCCTCGGAACATCTCCGCTGGCCGTTGCCGACGGACCCATCCGAAAATTCGACTGACAGGAACGCCACAGGGGAAGTAGCCGGGGATATTCTTGCCCATGCGAAACTGATAAGCTCAAAAATGAGTGCAAACGATTGCAACCAAAACCATGAAGTCTGTGGGAGGACGACAAGGGCAATGACCCTCATGGAAACCAAGCGGCTTGGTGCCGCGCCAGGTCAATCGCCCGCGCCGGCATCGGCAAACGCCGTGCCGGTTATAGTCTCCAAAGGCCTCACCGTCGGCTACAAGCTGCACCGCGAGCGCAAGCGGCTGACCGCGCTCCGCGATATCAGCCTGTCGGTGAACCGCGGCGAATTCGTGGTGCTGGTCGGGCCATCGGGCTGCGGCAAGACGACCTACATCAACGCCGTCTCCGGCCTCGTCCAACCCTGGGAAGGAACCATCGAGGTGAACGGACGCCCGGTGACAGGCCCCGGCCCCGATCGCGCCATGGTGTTCCAGGACTACGCGCTGATGCCCTGGCGGACTGTTGAATCGAACGTCCGCATGCCCTTCGAATTCCAGAAACTGGGCCTTTCCAAGCGGGATATGGACGAGCGCGTTCGCGGCTGCCTTGATCTCGTCGACCTGACCGGCTTCGAGAAATCCTACCCTTACGAATTATCGGGAGGCATGAAGCAGCGCGTCGGCATCGCCAGGGCGCTGGTCACCCAACCCGATATCCTGCTTGCCGACGAACCGTTTGCGGCGATTGACGCAATGACGCGAGAAGCGATGCAGGGCGAACTCGAGCGGATCGTCTCCAAAACCGGCCAGACGGTCATCTTCATCACCCATTCGATCGACGAGGCGATCACTCTCGCCGACCGGGTCGTTGTAATCTCTTCCCGCCCTGGCCGTATCAAGGAAGTGGTCGACATCGACCTGCCGCGCCCGCGGTTTGACTACGACGTGAAATTGCTTCCTGAATACGGCGAATTTCGTGATCACATCTGGCGGCTGGTGAAAGACGAAGCGCTTCAGTCCGAACGCGGAGCAAAATGATGAGCACGATAGAGGATAGGGAAGTCGTTTCCCTCGGCGAAACCAGCGACTCGGGACGCATCGAAGATACCGAATGGACGACCGGCGAGGCCTGGGGGCGCTATGGCTCCTGGGCCGTCACCGCGGTCAATCTGACCATATTCTTCATCCTCTGGGAGCTTTTTGCCCGATCGGGGGCCATCAACCCGCTCTTCCTGCCCTCCGCAAGCAGCATGTTTGCCGCGCTTTGGGATGGGCTGACCACGACGGCGCCGCCGGGCTCGGTGATTTCGGGCAGCATCCGCGACCACCTTTTCTACAGCCTGTCGAATCTGGGCATCGGGCTGGGCATCGCCTGCGCGATCGGCATCCCGGCCGGTCTGCTGATGGGCGGCAATAAATATGTCGAGACCGTGCTGAGCCCCTATGTCTGGGCGCTCGCCTCGCTGCCGCGTATCGCGCTGGTCCCGCTGTTCATCCTGTTCCTCGGGTTCACGGTCAAGATGCAGCTCACGATCATCGTGCTGTCCGCCGTGTTCCCGATCATCATCAACGCCTGGGCCGGGGTGAAGACGACGGAACAATCGCTGCTTTCCGCAGCCAGAGTATTCGGCGCGAGCCGGCGCGAGCTCTACATCAAGGTGGTCCTGCCCTACACGCTCCCCTTTATCATCGCGGGGATCCAGCAGGGTATCGGCCGCGGCCTGATCGGCGTGATCATCGCCGAGATTTTCGGCGGGTCGCGCGGGCTGGGATATCTGGTGAACCGCTCGGCCGATACGTTCAACTCTTCGCTCATGTATGCGGTGCTGTTTCTGCTGGTGGTCGTGTCGCTGTCGCTCATCCAGATCACCCGCTGGTTGGAGGCCTATGTCGCCCCGTGGCGGCGGATTGAGACGCTGTGAATGGCGCGACGCCGGCCACAGGATAGTTTGAAGTGAAGCAACCCGAATGGGAGGGAAAAGCATGAAGAGACATCACATCGTTTTGCCGCGCCGGGAGTTTCTGATGCTCGGCGGAGCCGGCGTGCTCGGCACGATCATTGCCGCCGCGACCAGAAACGTGGCCGGTGCGCAGGCGCCAAGCGCCGAAAACGTCATGGCCAATCTGAAATCGCTCACGATGGGCGATTTCAACCCCAACTACGCCACCCAGTGGTCTTACAGGCTGGCGCAGGCGCTGGGCTATATGAAGGAGGTCGGCATCGAAGAATTCGATGTCATTCTTTCGGAAGAATATATGCCCGGCCTGATCGGCGGCAGCCTCGACATCACCCATGGCGATACCAGCGTCTTCTTCGGCTCCGGCGAAGCCAGCGGACTGCCGATCAAGATGATCTCGCTCTACCGCGACAAGGAATGGTGGATCATGGGCGTCCGCAAGGGCATCGAAAAGCCCGAGGATCTCAAAGGCGCCAAGATTACCGGCGGCGGGCTGGACGGCCGCAATACCTGGGTCATGCGCCAGGTCGTTGCGGAGATGGGCCTCGATCCCGCAAAGGACGTTGAATTCGTTCCGATGTCCGGCGCCTCCGATGGACGCTTGCAGGCGCTCCTCGCCGGCACGGTCGATGGCGCCAGCCTGTTTCCGCGCCATCAGGCGGGGCTTGAGGCCGCCGGCGGCAAGTTCATCTCGGCGAATCTGCATGAGGTGCCGCAGGAAGGCTTTGCCGCCATGGGCGGCTGGTTGGAGAAGAACGAGGACACCGCCTATGCTTGGGCCCGGGCCGACGTCAAGGCCCGGCGGTGGATGTTCGACCCGGCCAACAAGGACCAGTCTTACAAGATCATGCGCGATCTTGGCTTCGACATCCCGCCGGCATTCGAGGCTCAGTACAAGCTCGAGCTTGACCAGATCAGCCCCGACGGCGGATTCGAGAGCGCTGAGGTGATGGACAATTTCGTCGAGTCCCTCGCCATAACCGGCGATGTGCCCAAGGGCCTCGACTGGCGCAAATATATGGACATGAAGTATGTCTGGGCGGCGCAGGAAGCCAACGGACTTCCGAAACGTCCGGCTTCGCTCTGACCCTGACGCGGGTTTGCGGTCGGGGCCGGTCCCCGACCGCTTGGACAACCGGTTCCCGGCGGCGAATTCCGTCGCCGGGAACTGTATTTCCTGGCGGCCGGTGTTGATGCCTACCTCGCCCGGGTGGGCAAGATCGCTCCGCGCCCTGACCCGCCTTTGCCGCAACAAGCGGGCGTTCCCGAATAAGTCGGCGACTTGATTATGGATGGCGGCAAAAATACGATCCTCGTCTCGTATCAACTCCCAGGTGCTCCGATCCATGCTCGAGCTGTATAATTTTGCGCAATCGACCTGCAGTCTGAAGGTCCGCATCTGCCTGGCGGAAAAGGAACTCGACTGGGTCGATCGCCGCCTGGTGTCCAAGAACCACGACCATCTCTCCGACTGGTATCTGAAACTCAATCCGAACGGCGTCGTCCCGACGCTGATCCATGACGGGCGGCCGGTTTTCGAATCGTCCGTCATCATGGAATATCTTGACGAAGTCTTCCCGGAGCGGTCGCTGGCCCCGGCGGATGCCTACGACCGGGCGCAGATGCGCTCCTGGCTTGCCTATGTCGACCAGGTGACGACGCCGGCCGGCCGCTACCCGTCGTTCCAGTTTGGCGGGCTGCTGCTGAAGTTCCAGAACATGAGCGACGAGGAATTTGCAGACAAGACGCGGCGACGGCCCGTGAAATCCGCCTTCTACAGGAAGATGGACAAGAATACCGGGTTTGCCGGCGAGCTGCTCGAAGAGGCTTTTCGCGACATCCGGAATTCGGCGGCGCGGATGGACCAGCTGCTTCAACAGAACGGCGGGCCGTGGCTGCTTGGCGAGCAATTCACCCTTGCCGACATTGCCGTGGCGCCCCTGATCGACCGGCAGGAGGATATCGGACTGGAATATCTATGGGAGGAGAACTGTCCCAGCGTTGCCGACTGGCTGCGGCGGATTCAGGCGCGGCCGGCTTACAAGAAGGCCTATTATCGCGGCTCCCGCCTGTCGGAGATCTATCCTGAACTGAAGCTCGGCCGCGGATCGCACCGCCATATGTTGGATCGGGGCGCGATCGCCGCCAGCGCCTGAGGAACGACGGCGACCAGGCTTCTTTCATCGCAAGGATGAACGGGATCAGACATTACCGCCAGCCGCCGCTCAGGCGCTGCGGTAAAGCTTGGTCATGACGAATTCGCGGTGGCCGAGCGCCTCGGCCGCGGTGTTGCGGCCATTGGCGGTGCGCACGACCATGTCGATCAGCGCATCGCCGGCTGCATCGATCGTCAGTTCGCGGCGCAGAATGCCCGATACGTCGAGGTCGATGTGCTCCGACATCGTGCGGACGGTGCGCGGATTTGCCGACAGCTTGATGACCGGGACGATCGGATTTCCGACAATATTGCCCTGCCCGGTCGGAAATGTGTGGACGACGTATCCGGCGGCGGCCATCAGCGTGACGCACTCGGCCGCGGCCGATGAGGTGTCCATGTAATAAAGACCGTGGCCGGATTTCGGCGCTTCGGCCGGTTCCAGAACATCGATATAGTGGCAGGTCCGGCCGATTTTTTCCAGATTGCCGAGAGCCTTTTCCTCGATTGTCGTCAGTCCACCCTCGAAGTTGCCCTTGGTCGGCTGGGAATCGGACAGATCGTCGGTCTTGTGTGCCTCGATGACCTCGTTCTGATAGGCCTTCCAAACAGCGTACCAGCACTCGCCGACCTCTTCATTGATTGCGCGCGCCTTGCAGATATGTTCCGCGCCGGTGATCTCGGTGGTCTCGCCGAAGATGCCGTATATGCCCTGCGGGATCAGCTTGTCGTACATGTTGCCGACGGTCGGGCACGAACCGAGGCCGGTGGTGGTATCGCTCTCGCCGCATTTGGTGGAGATCCACAGATCGGAAATCGAGCATTCCTCGCGCTGCAGTTCGGTCGCCCATTGAACAAACTCCTTGGCCTTGCGGGAGGCGGCGGCGACGGTGTTGATGTCTCCGTTCTGCTCGATGGAAAAGCCGGCCACCGGCTTGCCGGTCTCGGCAATGCCGTCGACGATGCGCTGCGTCCAGCCGGGCTCGATGCCGATGACCACGCAGGCGGCGACATTGGGATTGGCGCCGGTGCCGATCATGGTGCGGAATTGCAGGTCAAGATCCGCGCCGAATTGCAGCCGGCCATAGGCATGCGGCAGGGCCATGGTGCCCTTGATGTAGTTGGCGACCGCTTCGCAGGCGGCGTTGGAAATGTCGTCGAGCGGCAGAATGACGACATGATTGCGGACGCCGACGCGGCCGTTCTCGCGCCGGTAGGCATGAATCGTCCCGTTACCTCTTATTGCTGCCATGACCGCAGCCTCCTACCAACGCTTCGTCTTAAGATTGTGGATATGGACATGGCAGCCCTTTTTGACGTCGGCGACGATCTTGCCGATATCCTCGCCGTATTTGACCGCCGTATCGCCGGCGGCGAGATCCTTCAGCGCCACCTTGTGACCGATCGGAACGTCGTCGCGGGCCGTCAGGTGGAAAGACGAATCGTCGGCGGTGACGACGCACAGCATATCGGTGCCGGCGGTCAGGCCCTCGACGCAGACGACGCCGACATTGTCCTTGTTGTCGTGAACGAGAAGCTGGGGAATGGTCATCGGATACTCCAGAGATTGCCCAGGGGTACTGCGGGCAAAGATGCGGGACGCGGAGGCTGCGAACGTTCGTTTGAATGGAACGCCAAATCCGGCGGGAGATATAGAACGCCCGAAAAGCGGCGGTCAAGAAAAGCGACCGCGCCCTGAGACGCTGGGACCCATCGGCGGCAAGTGGGCCGGACTCTCAGGCGCCGAGCTTTTCGGCGAGCCAGGCGAAGGAGGCAGGCGCCCATTCGCGATAATATTTGAACGCGCAGTGGCCGGCATCCGGATAGATGCGCGCCTCGCGACCGGTGACGGGCCCGTGCTCGAGCATGAAATAGATGTTGCCGATGGGCGCCAGATGATCCTGCTTGCCGTTGATCATCAGCACCGGCTGGGTGATGTTGTCGAGGACGCCGAGCTCCGACAGCGCCCAGCGCGAGAACTCCTGTTCCTCCTTTTCTACCGACCAGGGTAGAAAGGAAGGCGGCCCGCCCGGCTCTCCAAATGCGAACCGGGCGCGCGCGTTGCGGGCCTCGATGAATTCCATCAATTCCGCATCGCTCATCCGGTACCCGAATGGGTGGCCGGCGATGGCCACCACGGCTCGCACGCTCTCCGGATGCGTGCCTGCGAGCTGCATCACCGAATAGCCGCCGCGGCTGATGCCGAACGCCCCGATCCGCGCGGCGTCGACCTCCGGGCGCGCCGCCAGATAGTCGACCGCAGCCTTCCACGCCTTGACCGAAGCGGGATCCCAGGGAAACGGGTTCTCGCCGGTGCCCGGGCCGTCCATCACCAGCGCAGCGAGGCCGTTGTCGAGCGCCATCTCCGCGGCCCAGCCGCGGTCCTCCTTGAACACGTCGGCTCCGCACATGATCAGAACGCCAGCGACCGGAGCGCGGGCGCGGGGGCTACGAAAATGGGCGTGAATGGCGCGGCCTTCGCATTTCACCTCAACCACCTCCATGGGCGGATCGAGATGTTCGCAAGCCTTGCGGTAGGCCCGCGCGCACGCGGCGCTGATTTGCGCCTTGACGGGGGTGATTTCGCCGGGAAAGCGGCCGATGGCGTAATAGGTCTTGGCCTGGAGATACGCCTTGCGCGCGCGGTCATGCTTGCCCGCCGAGGCGAGCCGGTCTCCCGCCTCTTCGTGACGCCGGCCTGCCGCGCGCCAGACCGGCACCCATTTGTCCTGCGTTGTAGCCTCAAGCCTGGCGACCGTCGCCTTCAGCTCGTCGAGATCGTCGATCATCGACAACCATCGGCGGTAGAACCCGCCATGGGCGACCACGAACGGGTCCTCGTTGGGCGCAAATCCAAGTGTTTCTCGCTTTGCGGTCATCGGTTCCTCCAGGCACGGACGGTCTGGTGGGGCAGAGACCATCCGCCCTTGTACCCGCAAGGTTGCCCTTGCATACTTCGGCGCAATCGTTTGCAGATATCTGGGAAAAATCAAGCCCACGCAGCCGCGCACATGTCGAAGCGCGTGCCATAATCAGGCGATTTGGAGGCACGATGGCCATTGAGATCGATCCCGAGAATGTCGTCATCACGGAGACGATCGATGGCCGTCCCGTGCTGCTCATGTATGTAGAGACCTGGGACGGTCTCTATGCGCCGATCGGGCTGCGCAAGCCGGAGGGGGGCGAGGGCCCGTTTCCGACCGTGCTGCTGGCCTCGGGCAATGGCGGGCAGGGCATGCGCTGGATCCGCGAGGCAGTGCGCAACCAGGCCTATACGATGGACCGGCTTGTGGACGCCGGCTACGCCTGCGCGTGGCTGAGATACCGCACCGAGGTTGAGCTCGGCTACAATGAAGGCGGCCCGCTGGTACGCGACAGGCGCCAAGGGAAGGAGATGTTCAACCGGGCGCCACTCGAATATGAAGACGAGATCGCCATTATCGAGCACGTCAAGACGCTGCCCTTCGTCGATCCCGGGCGAATCGGCCTGATCGGCAAGAGCCATGGCGGCGAGATGGTGCTGAAGATCACGTCCGAATATCACGGCGTCGCCGCCGCCGTCGCGAGCGAGCCCGCGGCCCACGAGTTCCTGGCGCTGACCCCCGACGACAGCGCCTTCGTCAACCCGGAGACCAAGCTGCGCAACATCGAGGGCATGCAGATGACCGAGGTGGACAAGGTCCGGCGGCGCATCGACGCGGAGCTCGCCGCCGCCCGCATCGCCACCATCGACACGCCGATCCTTATCATGGGCCGCAAGAGCGATCATCTCCAAGGGATCTTCCGCGCCACATACGAGCTTCTAAGGGAGGCGGGCAAGGAGGTCGAATGGGTGTCCTACGACCACGACATGCACGGCTACATCTATCCCGTTCGCGGCGGCGATGGCGCCTACGAGGTCGACGACGTCCAGGCCGAGGCGATCGCCGGACTCATTTCCTACCTCGATCGGTATCTGAAGCCCCGATCTCGGTGAATTGCCAGACCGGATGGCCGAGACGGGTGAGATGAGGGGTTTTGCCTTGACGGAGCCCAGGTTCAGTTCGGAAAAAGGTGGCAGCGGGTTCCCGCAGTCACCCGGGCTCAACCTCGCGCTGGGTTTTGTTGGTCAAGGACGGTCACTTTCGACTTGCAGCCGCTCTGGGGCTCGCCCTGGAGCCAGAAGCACTGCGCGGCTCTTCATTGCCCTTTTTGCGGCCGCCGAACCAGCCCAATCATGTGCCGGAACCGGAGTCGTCGGCCATATCCAGAAGGTATTGTGCGTAAGCGGAATTGCCCATCCGCCGGCCAAGCCCGATTAGGTCCTCGCGGCTGATGAAACCCATTCGGAAAGCGACCTCTTCCGGGCAAGAAATCCGATAGCCTTGCCGCTTTTCCAAGGCGTGCACGAAGGCGGACGCCTCGCTCAGCGACTCCGGCGTGCCCGTGTCGAGCCAAGCATAGCCGCGCCCGAGCCGCTCGACGAACAGTTCGCCAAGCTCCAGATAGGCGGTGTTGACATCGGTGATTTCCAGTTCACGGCGGGCGGAAGGTTTAAGAGAGGCGGCGATGTCGACAACCCGTTCATCGTAAAAATAGAGGCCCGTCACGGCCCAATTCGACCTCGCAACCTTGGGCTTTTCCTCCAGCGACAAAGGGCGACCGTCCGGGTCCAACTCCACCACACCGTAGCGCTCGGGATCGGTGACGTGATAGGCAAATAGCGAGGCCCCTTTTTGGCGCGCGGCGGCGCGCGCGAGCAACTCCGGCAGGCCGTGACCATAGAAGATGTTGTCGCCGAGGATGAGGACCGAATTGCCGCCGGAAACGAAATCCGCGCCGATGATATAGGCTTGGGCGAGTCCTTCCGGACGCGGCTGCTCCGCATAGGAGAGTGTGATGCCCCAAGCGCGACCATCGCCGAGCAGGCGCCGATAGGCTTCCAAATCGTCGGGTGTTGAGATGAGCAAGATGTCGCGAATGCCGGCCAGCATCAGTGTCGTGATCGGATAGTAGATCATCGGCTTGTCGTAGACCGGCAGCAATTGCTTGGATGTCACCAAGGTCGCCGGATAAAGCCGCGTGCCCTTTCCGCCAGCGAGGACGATACCCTTCATTGTTCCTGCCCGACATTCACCAGTCAAAAATCCAATCTGTCTATGCGCTACCCAAAGCACGTTCTAGGCGCTCCACACATTCCAGCACGCCCACACGCCATTCGGGCAAGCGCACGCCGAAGATCCGTTCCAGCTTGGTACAGTCGAGCCTGGAGTTGGCGGGTCGCTTTACTGGAGTCGGGTACTGCGCAGTCGTGATGGCGCGAAGCTGGGCGTGCGGACCCTGCAGCCGGGCAGAATGCTCAAACGCCTCTGCGGCCACATCGTGCCAGGTGGCATCGCCCGCGCCGGCGGCATGGTAAATGCCCCAGTCGGCCTCGCCGGTCCCGTGTTCCTGCGAAAGAACCTGTGCTGCTATGGCCAAGATGCCGTCCGCCAGATGCGGCGCGAAGGTTGGGCTTCCCGACTGATCGTCTACGACGCTGATTTCAGCGCGGCTTTCCGCCAGTCGCAGAATGGTCTTGACGAAATTGCGGCCGAAGGGGCTGTGCACCCATGCCGTGCGCAAGATGATATACCGCGCACCCTCAGCCGCCACGCGCCGTTCCCCCTCCAGTTTGGATGCACCATAGACGCCAAGCGGCGCGACCGGGTCGTCTTCAATGTATGGCTCACTCTTTGAACCATCGAAGACGTAATCTGTGGAGACATGAATGAGCGGAATGCCGTTACGGCTGCAGATTGCCGCCAGATGGCCTGGCGCATGCGCATTAACGGCATAGGCAAGTTCCGGCTCCGACTCGGCCTTGTCGACTGCTGTATAGGCGGCCGCGTTGACGACGAGACAGGGTGCGACACGATCCAGAACAGGCTCCATGGTCGCCGGAACAAGCAGCTCGATTTCGGGACGCCCCACGGTCAGCACCGTGATCCCATCAGGGGGATTGGCACCGGCGAGAGATTTGGCAAGTTGGCCCGTCGCACCAATCACGAGCACCTTCATGGCTTAAGCGCCCTGGGCCGCTGAAGCTGCTCCGGAGATCATGCCCAGACGCTCCCCGGAATAGACGCGCTCGCGTAGCGGTGCCCACCAATGGGCGTTCTCGAGGTACCAGCTAACCGTCTTTTCAATGCCGCTGGCGAAATCCTCCTGCGCACGCCAATTCAGCTCCGTTTCGAGCTTCGTGGCGTCGATGGCGTAGCGCCAATCATGGCCCGGCCGGTCGGTCACGAAGGTA
The DNA here is from genome assembly GCA_030688605.1 of Hyphomicrobiales bacterium. NCBI lineage: Bacteria > Pseudomonadati > Pseudomonadota > Alphaproteobacteria > Hyphomicrobiales > Hyphomicrobiales bacterium. The sequence goes on along the minus strand of JAUYJB010000041.1, from coordinate 29,152 downwards.
ATCAGGCGGCCATGCGGCGCAGCGTCCGGTCGGTGCTCATCCACCAGCGTGCAGATTTGCTCGACGACCTCGATATTCGTCCGCTCATTGCGGCCACCGACATTGTATTTTTCGCCGAGCCGGCCCTGCGTCGCGATGAGGTAGAGGGCGCGAGCATGGTCGTCGACATAAAGCCAGTCGCGTATGTTGGACCCATCGCCATAGATGGGAAGAGGCTCTCCATGCAGAGCATTAAGAATCATCAACGGGACCAGTTTTTCGGGGAACTGGTAAGGGCCGTAATTGTTCGAGCAGTTGGATATCAGGGCAGGCAAGCCATAGGTCCTGTACCAGGCGATCACCAGATGGTCGGAGGCAGCCTTGCTGGCGGAATAAGGTGAACTCGGATCATAGCGCGCATCCTCTCGCGAGAGTTCATCGGGGCCGAGTGAGCCATAAACCTCATCGGTTGAGACATGCAAAAACCGAAAGTCATTTCGCGCGCCGTCGGGCAGGGCCGACCAGTATTTTCGCGCCGCCTCCAAGAGGGTGTAGGTCCCTCTAATATTGGTCTGCATGAATTCATCCGATCCGGTGATCGAACGGTCGACATGGCTTTCTGCCGCCAGATGAATGACCATATCCGGCGCGAAAGCCGAGAACGCAGCATCCATAGCCGCAAGATCGCAGATATCGGCCCTTCTGAACTGGTAGCGGAGATGATCGGCGATTGGATCGAGCGACCGCAAATTCGCGGCATAGGTGAGCTTGTCGATGTTGAGCACGGTGGCTCCGACCTCGGCCACTAGATAGCGGCAAACCGCCGAGCCAATGAAGCCTGCGCCCCCCGTGACAAGCACCCTCATGAGTGACCCCGTCCTCCCATTCCGGCCCAGTTCTCCGTCAAATCCACCTCACGTACTGGGCTGCCAAATATTCGCTCTATTGCCCATAGATGAAGTATTCCGGAAGTTCGTCAAGCTTTGGATGGTTCATGTCCTTGGCCGACAAGATCGCCTCATTGGCAGCGACCGTCCAGTCAATACCGAGGTCCGGATCGTCCCAAGCCAACCCACAATCATGCTTGGGCGCATAATAGTCAGTGACCTTATAGAGGACTTCCGTATTCGGCTCCAGCGTGCAAAATCCATGGGCAAATCCCTTGGGAATCCACAGTTGGCGCCAGTTGTCGGCGCTGAGCATGACCGTGACATGTTTTGCGTAGGTGGGCGACCCTTTGCGGATATCCACGGCTACGTCTTGGATCGACCCACGCAGAACCCGCACGAGCTTGTCCTGGGCATGGGGAGGGCTCTGAAAGTGAAGGCCACGGACGACCCCCTTGTCGACGGACAAAGAATGGTTGTCCTGAACGAATTCGACGCGTATTTCAGCTCTTTCCAGGATGCTTTTCTTATATGTCTCTGAGAAAAAACCACGACTGTCTACGATTACATTGACCGTTATCAATTTTACATCAGGTATTTCAAGCGATAGAATGTCCATCAATGCTTCCAAACCTAAATGTATATAGCGTTTGCTTGTATGGATATTCGTGGGCGCCGTCCAAATCTTCGCTGGGTCGCACTGGTTCCACGTCGCAACTCATCAACTTATTCCCCAACATCGAAGTGAGCCAGCGATGGTCCACGGGGAGTGTCTGAGAATGAGTAAAACAAAATGGATGGGACATCCAGGTTCCCGATGGCAGGACGGCTGGCCAACCCGAATCCGGCCCATGCATTCACAGGCTACGAATAGGCCGCGTCGCTTGTACGCAGCCGCAGGTTCTCATGACGGCGTGAAAGATGCCGGCTGTAGTATGGGTCATCCAGTATCTCGAAGCCCCACCGATCGATGAATTTGGCGTTTTCGCGCGCCAATCGGGCCATGCGTTGCGGCGTGACGTCGAGACCGCGGCTGATTGACTCAAAGTGGGTGAGGCGCGCATGCGGCGTCACGACAATCCTCAGACCGCGCTCACGTGCCCGGAGGCAGAAATCAACGTCGTTGAGCGCCACCGGGAATGACTCGTCGAAGCCGCCGAGCGCATCGAAGGTTCCGGTCCGCACGGCCAGACAGGCGGCGGTAACCGCGGACACTTCTCTGCGCGCATGGAGCCACTTTCCCAATTGCCCAGAGTTGGAGAGATCGGGTTGTGCACGGCGAAAGGCGTGGCCGGCGATCCCGCCGATACCAAGTATGATGCCAGCATGTTGGACCGTCCCATCGGGGTAGAGGAGTAGCGCGCCCACGCAGCCCACATCGTCGTGACCCGCAAGCGACACAAGCTCTCGCAGCCAATCCTCGTCGAGGGCCGCAGCATCGTCATTGAGCAGAACCAGGATCTCGCCAGTGGCCGATTGGCGGCCTTTGTTGATCAGCGCCGAGAAGTTGAATGGTCGTTGATCGCGGCAAATGCGAATTCTTTCGTGCGATTCCCAGTCTGCGAGAAGTGCGCGCTGTTGCAGCGATTGCGAACCATTGTCCACGATAACGACCTCGGAGCGATCGTATGTCGCCGCCAGCACCGAATGAACGGCCTTTCGCAGCAGGCTGGAATTGTCCTTGCTGGGGATGATGACCGAGACCAGCGGTCGGGGCTTTGCAATATGATAGCGCAGGTGGCGCAGAGCGCCGTGGTCGCTACCCGGCGGCTCCATGATTTGCGCGGGTCTGGCAATACGTTCGAGGTGTTCCTCCACGACGGCGCGCTCTTCACGCAGGCGATGCTCACGATGAGCTGCTTCGTCGCGGCCAAAGGCATCGTGGAACAGGATTTTCGGGATGTGGCGGATCGACGCCGAATTCGCGCCCTCCCAGATGCGCAACAGTAGCTCGAATGCGGGCACGGTCAGGTGGTCTAACGCGCCGACGAGATCGATCACCCTCGATGTGGCGCGGAACATCACCGGCTGAGCGATATAGTTAATGGCCAAGGCGTATTCCGGGCTCCAGTCCGGCTTGAAGGTCGGATCCATTCGCCGGCCGTCCTTATCGAGCCGGTCGGAGTCGGCATAGACCGCGAGACATTCGGGGTGACGCGCCAACTCCAGCAACATGGCCGGTAAGGCCTGCGCATGAAATTGCCCGGACCGGTCCAAGAACAAGATTGCCGAGCCCTCGGGCAACTGCTCCATTTCGCGAACGATGCTCGCCGGCAACCCGCCTTCCGCGCACGGCATAATCCGTGCACCTTGTTTCTGAGCGGCCTTGCGAAGCTCCGCCGGCAATGGCTCCGTCTCGTGCTCGACGATCAACACGGCAAGCTCATGGGGCGCGCCCGCATCGACACGAAGGTGCAGCAATTCCCCGAGCGCTTCATAACAGCGCATGCGCGTGTCATAGACGGCGAGAACGCTTTGCGGCCCTTCGTGCCGGCGCGGGGCCGCATCGAGACGTCGTAGCTCGGCGGGCGACTCCATCACCTCGCATGTGAGCCGGTAAGCATCGTCGGGATCGCGCGGCCTGGTCGGGCCTGAACCGATCGAGAAACTGGCCGCACCCGTCAGATAGATCCGCAGCTTGCGCACGAACGGGAGCGGCGATTTGAAATTCCTGACAAGTTTCCCAAATCCGGCGAAGAGTAACTCTGGAAGAGAAAGCCGATTGACTTCCAGACTCAGGGGCACGTCCGGCGCCACTGGCGGCTCGAGCACAAGTGTCATGCCTTCGCATTCCAGCCTTGTGCGAAAGCGTGTCGCGTAGCTCTGCGAGCCGGTTCTGTCGAGCGCCAGAATCAAGGGCGGTTCGTCGCCGCCGGCAAAAGTGATGCGCAGTTCCACATACACGGGCTGCGGGCATTCGAGCCGGGCCTCGTAGATGCCGCGGGACCGGCGGGCAGGCTGCACGACAGCGTGGGTTTGGGCGTTCCAAAAGTCCCTTTCGTGGGTGCGCAGGTCGGTCAGTTCGACGCGGCCGCGGGGCCGGCGCCCCTGAAGAAACCGTCTCACGGCGACGTCCCGACCGTCTCGCCTTGATAGCAGGCAAGCGCCTCGTCGAGGTTGCCGAAAAACAGCATCCTGCCCTTCGACAGTACGAGCCCGTGGGTGCACAGGCTCTTCATCAGGGAGGCATTGTGGGTGGCCATGATCAAGCCTCGGCTGTGTTCCACCAGCGCATCCATGCGCGCCTTGACCTTTTCACGGAAGCGCGCGTCGCCGGCGCCGATCCACTCGTCGAGCAGCAGGATGTCGGGCTCGATCATGGTCGAGATCGATACCGCCAGCCTGAGCCGCATGCCGGTCGAATAGGTATTGAACGGCTTCTCGATATCGTCCTTAAGCTCGGCGAAGGCGACGATCTCGGGAACCAGCGTCTTTATTTCCCGCAGCTTCAGGCCCATTTGCAGGCCGCGCAGATAGATGTTTTCGAGCCCGGTGGCCTCCTGGTTCATGCCGAGCGAGATGTCGAACAGGCCCTTGGCGGTTCCGTTCACCGTCAATCGCCCGCTCGTCGGAGCGTAGATGCCGGCGAGCACGCGCAGAAGCGTGCTTTTTCCCGCGCCGTTGGCGCCGATGACGCCAAGCCGCATTCCGGGCGAAAGCGTAAATGAAATATCGTCGAGCAGGGTGGCGATGCCGCGCCGGGTGCGCGAGAAATAGAGGTCGGTCAGGAACCGTGTCGGATTGCCGAGAAGCTGGCGGTCGTCCGGGCGGAAGACGGGGACCTTCAGGGTGATGTTGCTGGCCTCGATGAGCGGTTGCTGCATGGAGCGGCATCGTCTTCCTGTTGGCGTCAGACCCACAAGGGGACCAGGCGCGAGAAGCGCCGAAAAAAGACGTGCGCAAGAGCGAACCCGGCCACGGTTATCATGAGCACGACGAGCCAGCTCAACGGCGCGATCGGGTTGCCGAGAAGCGGCGCGCGGATCAGCTCGAGGAAATGATGGAACGGGTTGAAGGTGAGGAACGCGCCGAGCACCCCGCCGCGGCCGCCCGGAACCGGCATCCAAAGGATCGGCGTTGCCAGAAAGGCGATGCGCATGACGGCCTGGACGACCTCGCTGAGATCGCGATAGCGCGCGCCGACAATGCCGAAGACGATGGTGAGCCAGATGCCGTTGGCGATGAGCAGGGCGAGCCCGACGAGGCTGACAAGGGCATAGACGCCGACGCCGCGCCCGAAGATCAGGAACACGGCGAGGATGATGATCGCCTGGTGCAGGAACTGCAGGATGGTCGAGAACACGTCCACCAGCACGAGATCGGTGATCTGCATGTTCCCCTGCAGGATCTGCGGCCGGTTGCGCTGAAAGACGGAGGTGCTGCCCGTGACGAAGCCGTTGATCAGCGTCCAGACGATGAGCCCGATCGCCAGATGCGGCACGAATAGGGCGGTATCCACGCCGCCGATGCGGGAAAAGAGCAGGCCCAGCACGGCGATGAACAGTGTGGGCCCGACCAGCAGCCAAACAGGGCCGATGGCCGTCTTGCGGTAGCGCACAAGGAAATTGAGCCAGGTGATGTAAAGCCAGGATTCATAGCTGGGCAGCGTGCGCATCAGGCCGCGGAAAATCATCAGCGCTCACGCCCAGTACAACACTGCATCATTGGCAAAATTGCCTCCAAATTTGCAGTACTTCTACTCTTTCTTCCACATTAGGTCGTGCCTAGCTCGCAGCCGTTGCATAAACTCCTGATTTAATTGGTTAGCTTGGCGTTTGAGGGGGATCTGCCCCCGATCTGGCGGGGTCACGGCGACAAGCGCCAACGAGTCAAGCAGTATGCGCATCGTCTGATCGTAATATTTATCAAGTTCTTCGTAGGTGACTTTTAAGGAGTCAATCCCAAATAGTTCAAAATACGCCTCAAATCTAGCATTTGTAGTCAAAGTCTGCCACAGACACTCAAGTATATCCTGCTCATCAAACACCACCTTGGCCTCTTTGAATCGTTGAGTAGACGCCCACTTTTTCGATTGTTTTGCTATTGAAAAAGAAATCGCCTGAGATAAGCTATTTTTCCTTGTAATGTGAATGAATATCGGCCTCAATAATTGTGGTATCACGCCAACACTAGTAAGAAAGTAAAGTTGACCCCACCACAACTTAAGCGACAACAACCGATTGGATGAAGTAGCATCATCAATATGAGATTGGACGTATTCTTCCAGGGTTTTTGTACCGCGTCGCTCTGATCGAGCTATGACAGAATCCCAGTTAAAACACTCGTTAGCATTCCATACACGTCCCGTATGTTCAAGGGCAGATGCAAGGAAATTTGATCCGCACCTATTTGAAAAACAAATAACGACGCACTCAACGGAACGAAATTTATGCTTATCTATCTTGTAATTGTCAGGAATATTAAAATATTCCCGAACTTTATTTTCATGTATCGATCTAGGATACTCAAACATATTACGCCCCCCGCCCCCGGCGATACACCATGCGAAGACCGTCTTGGAGCAGAACCTCCGGTCGGTATACCTCGAGGAGGTGCTTCGGTGGCTCAAGGTCGACCTTCGAAGTCACCTGGTCTAGTATATCGAATCCTGCTCGCTCGATCTCATTCCGGAGCTCTCGAAAGGTAACCCTGTTGAGGCCGCAGTATGTCGTCCATACCGACTCGCGCCACTCTGCACTCCTTGGGTCGGATCCGAGGAGGATGTTATCCAGCCCGCGGTGCGACGTAACCTTTGACCCATGAAGAACCTCCTCGCGCAAGCGGTCGAGCGGCATAGCAAGGTGAGCCCACGGTTCATCGATCACCGTTCGAAGGTGGGAGCCAAACGCCGAGTAGTAGAGGGGGTTGACTTGCATGAAGCCCAACCCTCCGGGTCGCAGCACTCGATAATGATCGACGAGTACCGAACCGATTATTTCACGTGGCAGGTGCTCGAATACCGACCAGGAGAAGACTACATCAGCCTTCAGCGAGTCAGAAAGCCGCTCGCCCGAGGCGATCTGTCGGAATGATAGATTGTCCGGAAATGCGTCAATCGGTCTGATATTGTTCATGGTCGTCAATAGGTTCTTGAAACCACAATGAATATCAACACCGATCACCGATGTGGCCTTGGTCGCCATAGCGATGCCAAGCGTCTTCGTTCCCTGTCCACATCCGAAGTCGACAATTGTGGCAGAGTCCAGCTCTATGAACTCAGCTACGGACCTCATAAAGATCTGAGGGACCATATCTAATTCTTGATGCTCTAAGTCCTCATTCTGCATTTCCGCTGCTTTACCTTTGATATGCTGACAGTCCGACTCGAAATGAATTCATAGCGTTTCCCTCGTGAGATCGCCAATCGGCCCCAAGGCTGGAGGGTGACCGCGAGAATGATCACGGCGGTGGGCACGACAAGCACCCGACGATCCAGCTTGTCGATGACCCCGAGTTGCGGCTTTGCCCCAACTCTTGAGGCATCGAGTGCTGTATGACCGCTATCAGTGTCACATTACGCACTCACCGTGATATCGTTTTCATACCATGCCAGGTAACCGCCTTGCGAGGCATCGAACGGGTTCGGAAATGCCGATCTCAAATCTTCGCGATACCGGTACAGCACTCGCGCCTCCTTCGGGATCGGCACGTTATTACTGTAGTAACCGTAATGCCACCAGCCATTCGGAATACGTGGATCGGTCAATGCGTCGATTTTGCGCTTGTACCACGCCCAAAGCTCATAGACCTCTACATTGTCCCCGGCATACCTACGGGTCATCGTGTCGCCAATGGGGCCAAGTTTAGTGAAATGGTAAAACCGCAGTGGGAAGGTTCCGTTGATTAGGATTTGGCCGTCCCCAGTGATATCGATTTTGCGCTTGTTTAAATTCCAACTCGCCACGTTGTACCCGGGATCGCGAACGATGCGAACGTTTTCAAAGAAGGCAGGGACAAGATCACACCACTTCTGATCGACGAACAGCCCTTTGTCTCGCTCGTCGTAGCAAAAGCGCGTGCATCGATCGCACCACCACCGAGCAAAGGCACGTCCTACGTTATCGTTACGGATAGCGACGAAGCCGAGATTGTAGGTCCCATGACTGAGGGAGCATATCTCATTGTCGTAGATTGACTGGATTTCGTGATCAGGCTCCAGCTGGTGGGGTGTCAGGAGCACCGAGGCGTCATCCAGCATCTCGACCATGGGCTGTAAACTGGCAAATATCGCGATATCCGGATCGATGTAGAAAATCTTCTCTGCGCCACTCTGGGTGAGTCTTTCCAGCACCAGCCCTTTGACCGCTGTACATGCCTCTACGACATCATGCTTGAACAGCCACGCCTGGATGTTGGGAATATCAAGATCGCCCGCAAATAGCACCTCATCATAAGGCTCGTCTGCGACGTTGAATGTGAAGCCTTCCGGCTCCTTGTCTGTAATGCAGAGCCAGAGCGTCCACTCCGGGTGGTGCCGCTTCAGTGTCTCCCCGAGAACGCGTGCCCTATTCAGATAGGAATAGGAGATGCTGGTAAAGCAATGAACCGTCATTTAACAGATGTCCTACCTTTGGCGAAGAATTCAATTTGAATGGGTATTGAACACTAATTCACCGCGGACGCGCGGTTTTGACCGATGCGCTCGCACGAGTCTCTCCAGCTCGTCATTGCCAAATAGAGCGAATAACTCCGCTTCACTGCTCAATACGACCGAGTCAGAACGTGTCTTTGCCTGTGCCTGTATATTGCCTGAGACGGCGGAAGTGAGCACCAAGGCGCCGCCGGCGACTGCCTCGTGAAACGTAAAGGAAAATGTCTCAGGCCAGATCGCCCAAAGCAATACTACGTCGATTTCATTTGCCACGATGGCGTGAACCATCGCCTGTGTCATGCTCGCCGACACGCGAACTGGTGTGAACCGCAAATTCGGATATAGCGATGGGGTTTGACCCAAATGGTGAAACTCGTAGCGATCGTAGCCGCCAAACTCTGTCACCAGTTTGGCAAACACATGCCAGCCTTTATGCGCTGCCGGGTGTCCCAAGAAAGCCACCCGAACGGCCGCGTCTTGCTCCCGCGAACGCACAATTTCCTTGCCTGTCGGCTGCAGGATACAGTGCGGCTCGACCCGCGCATTCCGAAATGGAAGCTCGCTTGAGCGTCGCCAGAGTTCCAACGCATGAGTAGACGGGGCAGCTATCTCGAACGACACGGCATTGAATAGAGCCTGAATTCTTGCGAGATGGTCCAGTCTTTCCTCGCCAAAGTGGCAGATGGTACAGGCCGCGGATCTGGAATCAGGTGCGCCACAATAAGAAATTTCATTACGCAATAGTTGAGGGCTGGGGCAAATGGAAAAGTAATCGTGCAACCAGAAAACATTTTTTGTCGCATCAGCTGCCTTCAGTACTTCGACGAGCACCTCAGGCGAGTGTCCCAGTAGCGCGTGTATTACACACTCGAACTCAATTTTGCGGCTTTTGATGTCGTTGACCAGTTTGGTCATATCCTGCCCGGTGACTGCACCGAGGTTGCTGCCGTTGGCAATTATTTGAAAGATGAATTGTGAACTCTGTCTTTCCCTCGATAGCGCTGGAAGTGGCGCGTGGGGACAAAGAACTAGGTAAAGAGCGGATCGCCTTAAGCTTGCTTCCTCTTCAACTTGTACGCACAATTGTACGCCCCCCAAATTCGACGTGTAATCATCATGCGTGATCGACAGGATAACCCGTTGTGTAGTTGTACCCATCACTGAACGGAGGCGTTCTCTCAGGTAATCGAATTTACGTATGGTCTTTGGGGCTGGGCGAGTCCAGGCGACAACCTTGGCGTCGAACGGCTGCTGGGCTTCCAGAGTACGCCGCTTGAATTCTGCGACCGACATCGTCTCGGGCTTCTCAGCAGCAGAATCAAGTGTCAGGTTCGCCGCCATGGAGGCAAGATTGCCCACATAATGAATTCTACGACCAAGACCTTCGATACCTTCCGTTCGCAATATTCGAAGGGCCTTGACGCTTGTTGCGATTGCCCCGCCACCAAGTCGTAGGGCGTGCGGCACGACCCGCCAGATCGTTGTCAGTCGTATTTGTCGCTGCCTAATGGACCTCAGAGGACGGGTCAGCTTCCACGAGGTCGAATTCTCATAGGCCCGCCGCCAGTCTTCCGAGATAACGAGATTGGCCTTGCTGGCCTCCTCCTGACGCTTTGATTCGGCGAGCGCGGAGGTCAGTCGCGCCGCCTCCTCCTCGCGCTCGGCGAGCGCGGCCGCCAGCCCGCCGGCCCGGGCTTCGGCCTCCAACAGCGCCGTCCTAAGGCCGTTTGCCTCTTCGTCGCGCTCCTTCAGTGTCAACGCGAGGCTGTCGGCTTTCTTCGTGGACTTGGTCAGCTTTGATTTGACGACGGCGGTTTCTTTTTTCCGCGCTGCCAGCGCCTGCGACAATTCTTCCCTCGTGCCATCCGCCTGGGCCAGCGCCGCCGTCTGCTTGCTGCTCTCGTCCCCGGCGGCCGAAACGGCCGCCTCAAGAGCTGCAATCGTTTGGGCATGCTCGGCGATGACGGTCGCTATCCGCTCGGCTTTGTGGTTGGTGGTGGCGAGCGCCGCGCGCATGCGCTCGATCTTCTGCTCGCGCGCAACCAAGTCGGCCGTGAGATCAGCCACATGGCCGCTTGCGGCTTCCAAATCAGTTCGCAGCCGCTCGATTTCCTTGTCGCGCTCGGCGTCATCGGCCGCCAGTCGCTCGGCTCGGCCCTCGGCCTCCCGCGCCTTGCCTTCCGCCTCCGCGACCGCCGCCTTCAGCCCGGCGGTCTCCTTGCCCCAGGTCTCTCGCATCTCCCCGCGCAGTCGGTGAATGATCGGGCAGGCGTGGTTGAACTCGCGGCGGATGCGGTCGAGCTCGGCCAGCGCCGCCTTGGACAAGGGATTGCGCTCCAAGACCAGGAGCGCGGAATAGGCATCGCCGACCCAATCCTTGAGCAATGGATCAAGCAGCACGTCCTCGGTGGACCTGGCGTGATGGCGTTGCGCCGGCGCGAGAAAGCCGTCGATCTGCGGGGCGATGTCGTCCGCCTCATAGGGCCAATCCGCGCCGGTCCGCTCGGTCATCGTCTCAAGCGCTGTCCGCCAGTCGGCGAGAAGACTGGCATAACTGACGAAGGCGCGGTTTGCGGAGCGGGTCGCGGCGTCGGCATCGAGCACATGTCTCAGCCACAGCAGGGCGGCGTCGGCCCTCGCCATGCCATCGCGCCGCTCCAGGGACTCGATCACCTCGAGCGGGTTGCGGATCGGCAAGGCGATGCATGCGTCGATCCCGGCGTCGTCAAGAGCCTCGAGGAACAGGGATGCGAATCGGCAGATGCGCGGATCCTTGACGACGAAAAGCGATTGGTCGGGATATTCGCTGTTCAAGACGTTCGAAATCTCGGCCTTGATCTCGTTTCGCCGCTGGCTCCGCACGCGGGCGAGATCAAGTGCCCGCCAGTCGCTCCAAGAGCTGCCCAGTTCGGCGAGCAGCCCGTCGTGAAGCTGCACGAGGGCATTCGACTCCCAATGTCCCGCCTCATTGCCTCTGGCGGCGCCCATGAGATCGGCCGGCAGCCGTGCCCCGGAAATACTCAGAATCCGCGTCAATGCCGACGTGCCGCTGCGGTGCATGCCGAGCACAAGCACGCAGACCCGGCGCTGGCCGCCGGCCTCCAGGCCGACCTCGACGATCTTTGCCACCCTGTCCTGATCGGGCATTTCCCGCACCCACGTCCGCGCCGCACCGGTCGACCAAAACAATTGGTCAACCAAGGACTGCTATTTCCCCCTAGCCCGTTGCCAAAGCGCGTGTAAACGATAGTTATTTCTAGTATTTATTCCGTATTTATCTACTCAGACACTTGAAAAACAGTCAAGCATTGGCAAATAAAAACAGCAAAAGCTCGGGAAGCGCGTTGCACCATTCTCAGAGGTAGTACGCCTCATCCCCGCCGCTCCCGGCATCTGCAATGCGCGGACCCACACGTGATTTCTAGTGCGAATATTCGCTTCCTTTGTCAAGTGATGTACCGGTCCTAGCGATTGATGACCGCCCTTGCCGAGACGTCCGGCGCTGCCGCCCCCTCCCGAAACAGCCCACGCAGGATTTCCGCCGCCGCCGCGACATCCGGCTCCGCCCAGCGGGCTCCCATATCGCTTGGATAAATGCCATCCGGATCCTCCACCGGCACCAGGCGGTAGGGAACCGGATAGGCGTTCTCGCCGGTCATGAAATCCATGTTTCCCGACCAGCCGGTGGCAACCGTCGGCTTATCGAGCATCAGGCCCTGCTTGAGGACCAGTCCGAAGCCCTCGGCGCGGTGCAGCGACAGCACGCAGTCGCAGCTGGCAACCAATTTCCAAATATCGCCCTCGCTCAGATCCTCTTCGATCAGGCGCATATTGCGGTTCCCGGCGACCATGTCCCGGAGACGCCGCAACGCGCCCGGGCTGAGGTGCCCATCATGAACCTTGACGACCAGCAGCGCCGCATCGTCACCGCCGAAGGCCTGACGAAACGCCTTGATCGTCGCGGCAGGGTTCTTGCGGGCCAAGCCGGAGCGCAAATTCAAAACGGTAAGGACAATGAATCGCTCCTCCGGCAATCCGAAACGCGCCCGGTCGTCCGTCAGCCCCGCGGGCAGCTTCAGACGATGCGGGATTACCCGGATGGGCTTGTCGATCCCGGAGTTGACAAAGGCATCGCGCACGAAGGTGCTGGGTACCCAAACCTCGCGGATCGAGGCGAGGCCGGCGTGCCAGGAGGGCGGAATCGTCTCCAGCTCCCAGACGCAATAGCCGATGCGATATTTCCCGGCCATCCACTGCTTCGGAATGATCGAGCACACATAATTCATCTGGTCGGGATTGACGTTGAGGATCAAGGTGCCGCTGCGGGGAACGCGCGCATGAGGCCGGCGTTCGCGTCTTGACTTCTTCGCATCGGTCCAAAAGTAAGATGAGACATCAAGGGCGATCGGCTCATGCCCCAGCGCCTCAAGATGGTCCAGCATGGAGCGCATCGACCATCCGAAGCTCGCGTGGCTCGTGGCCATGCCGCAAACCACGAACGGCGGCTCGGCGCGGGACGGGGACGCATCGAATGCGCTATCGGGAATGACCGTCAGCCGATCGACGATGCGGCGCCGCGCGGAACGCGGAAGACGCTGCCAGAGCCGGAATAGGCCAAGCCGGAAGAACACAAACGGAATGAAGCGCAGGACAAACCGCTTCGTCCGCGAATCCAGGCGTCCGCCCGGCCTAACGATCACGCGGCCGGCATAGCTGCGGCGTTGCAGCATTTTGCCACTATTCCCCCGGCTTGAGTAAGCCAACCGACCGCGCATCATCGCCGATGTCTGGCGGCATGTCGACAACAGATCCTCAATGCCGACGAACACGATCCCGCATGGTGGCAGGCGCGGAGCCAGAGGATCCGATTCGGGCAACCCGGCAACCTGCCTGTGATCGGGGTCCGCTGTTACACAGGCCAACTTGAAGGGCCCACTGTCCGCATGCCCCGGTAGGCCGGTCGCAAAACCTCACCCAACGGAGACAAGGCTGGGCTCGAAAGGATATTCTGGCCAAGACTACGCCTGCCAGAGTTGGATCTTGCGGTAGATGGTGGACGGGCTGATTTCGAGCGCGCGCGCAGCTTTGCCGATATTGCCGCCTGTGCGCCGGATCGCGGTTTCGATGATTCGCCGTTCCTCGATCCGGAAGGGCAGGATTTCATCATTGCAGGCGCGGCTGGGCTTTGCCGCGAGCTCGCCGTCGGATTGCCCGCGCGAAGCGCTGTCCAGCTCGAAAAGCGAAGGCAGCGCCTGGGCGATGCACGCCCGCGGGATGATCTCGACCGCGCTCGAGACCGGGCGGTGGGCGTGGCGCGCGATGAGAACGATGCGCCCCTCGCCGCCGCTTTGGCGGATCGCATCAACGAGCAGATCGCTGTCGCCGCCGGCAAGGTCGTCGCTGGCGATGATCAGCCCGGCGTTTGCGTCGCGCAGCAGGACGCGGACCGCATGCAGAGTGCTTGCCTCGCGCACCTGGGTAGCACCCGGCAGCGCGGCTTCGATGATCTTGCGGCAGGTTCGCCGCATGGCAGGGTTCTGGTCGGCGACGATCGCCGTGAGCGAAGATGGTTGTTCTTGACGAGATTCCATGACCGCGTGCCCCCGGACGCGAACCGCGCTATTCCTGCGTGACGCTTGGGAGGCAAGTTTCCGCGAACAGGGTAAACAAAGGGTTTTCGCGCGGCAGGCGAGGGTCATAAGATCGTGCCTCCCGTCAGCGCGGCGACGGGCGACAAACTGGAGTGCCCCATGACGAAAGCCCAAGCGACCCAGCAGCCCTGGCAACCCTCGCCGAACAATCTCGAGCCCTATTGGATGCCCTTCACGCCGAACCGGGCGTTCAAGAAGAGCCCGCGCCTGGTCGCCCGCGCCGAGGGCATGCACTATTACAGGCTCGACGGCGGCAAGGTTCTCGACGCCACGGCGGGCCTGTGGTGCTGCAACGCCGGACACGGCCGCGCGGAGATCGTCGCGGCGATCCAAAAGCAGGCCGCCGAGCTCGACTATGTGCCGCCCTTCCAGTTCGCCCATCCGCGCGCCTTCGAGCTCGCCTCGCGGCTGGCGATGATGGCGCCGGGCGATCTCGACTATTGTTTCTTCGCCAATTCCGGCTCGGAGGCCGTCGACACGGCGCTGAAGATCGCGCTCGCCTATCACAATGTCCGCGGCGAGGGCGCGCGCACTCGCCTCATCGGCCGCGAGCGCGGCTATCACGGCGCCGGATTCGGCGGCATCTCCGTCGGCGGCATCGTCAACAACCGCAAATTCTTCGGCGGCCTGCTGACCGGCGTTGACCATCTGCCGCACACCTATGACCGCGACAAGCAGGCCTTTTCCCGCGGCGAGCCGGAATGGGGCGGGCATCTCGCTGACCGGCTCAACGACATTGTCGCCCTGCACGACGCCTCGACCATCGCCGCGGTGATCGTCGAGCCGATGGCAGGCTCCACCGGCGTGCTGCCGCCGCCCGTCGGATATCTGCAGCGCCTGCGCGAGATCTGCGACCGGCACGGGATCCTGCTCATCTTCGACGAGGTCATCACCGCCTTCGGCCGGCTGGGTTTCGCCACCGCGGCGGAGCGCTACGGAGTGGTTCCCGACATGATCACCTTCGCAAAAGGGGTAACCTCGGGAACCGTGCCAATGGGTGTCGTGCTCATCCGCACGCCCATCTATCAGGCTTTCATGGGCGGCCCAGAACACGTCGTCGAGCTGTTCCATGGCTACACCTATTCGGCCCATCCGCTGGCCGTCGCGGCGGCGCTGGCTGCCCTCGACCTCTACCGCGCGGAGAAGCTGTTCGAGCGTGCCCGCGGCCTCGAAGAACGTTGGGCGGACGCTGCGATGGCCCTCAAGGGTTTGCCTCACGTGGCAGACATCCGCACCATCGGGCTGGTCGCCGGCATCGATCTTGAGCCGCGTCAGGGGGCTCCCGGTGTGCGCGGCTATGAGGCCATGGACCGGGCCTTCCACGAATTCGGCCTGATGATTCGGGCGACCGGCGATACCATTGCCCTTTCGCCGCCGCTGATCATCGAGGAAGGTCAGATCGACGAACTGTTCGGCAAGCTTGAGCGCCTGATCAGATCGCTTGCGTGAGCCGGCGCAAGACCGCTAAAGGGAGCCCGGCCAAAAGCCTGGTTTCATCTCCCGCCGGGTCAGCAAGGGAAAGGTCGATCGTGGACGAAAATGTCGGGCCGCGTCGGATCGCAGGTCTGTCGGAGATTGCCGGCGACTATCAGGGGCTGCTGTGCGATGTCTGGGGGGTGTTGCATAACGGTGTTGAAGCGCATGCGCCGGCCGTCGAGGCGCTGTGCCGCTTCCGCGACGGCGGCGGTCGGGTTGTCTTGATCACCAATGCGCCGCGCCCGGCGCGGCAGGTCCGCGCGCAGCTGCGCCGTCTGGGCGCGGTGGACGCCGCCTATGACGCCGTCGTCTCTTCCGGCGACGCGACTCGCAATCTCCTTGCCACGCGCGCGGGCGCGGCCATGTTTCATCTCGGACCGGAGCGTGACAGGCCGCTCTTCGAGGGGCTCGACTTAACCTTGGAGAGCCCGGATCGGGCTGAATTCGTCCTCCTCACCGGCCTGTTCGACGACGAGGTCGAGACGCCGGAGGACTACCAGGACCTGCTCGCCGAGTTGCGCGCGCGCGACCTTGAGGTGATTTGCGCCAACCCGGACATCGTCGTCGAGCGCGGCGGCCGCCGCGTCTATTGCGCCGGCGCCCTGGCACAAAGCTACGAGGCGCTGGGCGGCACGGTCATCTATGCCGGCAAGCCGTACCCGCCGATCTACGAGACGGCGCTCTCTCTGCTCGCCGAAATGTCGGCCGAGCCGGTGCCGAAAAGAAAGATCCTCGCCATCGGCGACGGCATCAGCACCGACCTTAAGGGCGCCGCGGGCGCCGGCCTTGACATGCTGTTCATCACGGGCGGCATTCACGCCGATCAGGGGACCGGTCCTGCGGGCCTTCAGGCGCTATTTGCCGACTCCGGGGTCAGACCGCGCGCCGTGCTCGAGGCGCTGGTCTGGTAGCCGCCAGGCTGTAACGGGGCAATTGGGGGCAGGTTACGCGCCAAAGACCATGTCGATCTTGCTCTTCAAGGTGGCGGCGTTGAACGGCTTGACGATGTAATTGTTAACGCCGGCCTGTTTGGCGGCAACGACGTTTTCGGCCTTAGATTCGGCGGTTACCATGATGAAGGGCGTGCACGTCAACCGGTCGTCCTGACGCACTTCCTTGAGCAGCTCATAGCCGCTCATCGGCTCCATGTTCCAATCGGAGATGATCAGCCCGTATGGCCGCCGCCTTAGCTTTTGCAGCGCCTCGGTTCCGTCCATGGCCTCGTCGACATCGGAAAACCCAATCTGTGACAAGAGGTTACGGATGATCCTTACCATCGTTCGGTAATCGTCGACCACGAGAACAGGCATCGTATGATCAACAGCCATCTCACCATTTCCCTTGGTGCCATGTGAGAACGCGATCGCCGCCGCCGCGTCCTATTGAAGCACCTACACCCGACATGGCCCGCATCTTCCCGGTGCCAAGCATGTCACCGGTGCGCGCAACGGTATCGGAACCGCCTAAAAATGCGGTTAATGGCGCGCGTCGCCCTGCACTCTGCGCTTGGCAATCGGGCCGACCGAGAAACGTTTGCAGTGCAAAAGTTGCGCCGTTAGGATGCCGCCGCCGGGCATGGGACGCGCCGTACCGGCCCTCCATCAGACGCCGGCAAGAACCATCGGTGGGGGCATCAAAGGGGCACTGGGGGAATGAAATGTCGCAAACGCGACCGATCAAGCTGGGTCTATGTTTCGAGGACGTCCATCTCGGCATGGAGGGGACTTTCTCCAAAACGGTTACCGCCAAGGACATAGACATGTTCGCCGCCGTCTCCGGCGATACCAATCCGTTCCATCTCGACGAGGCCTTCGCCGCCTCGACCGCCTTCGGGGGACGGATCGCCCACGGGCTGCTGGTCGCCAGCTATTTTTCCACCATTCTCGGCACCAAGCTGCCGGGGCCGGGCTCCGTCTATGTCTCCCAGACCCTCAAATTTCGTGCCCCGGTATATATCGGCGATACCGCCGTTGCTCGGGTGCGGGTCAAATCCAAGAATGACGAGAAGTTCCGCGTCACCCTTGAATGCGAATGCACGGTCAAGGGCGAACCCGTGCTTGACGGCGAAGCCGTCGTGCGGATTCCTTCACGCGCCGAGCGCGCCGCCAAGGGCGCTTGATTCTCCGTCCACACCCGAAGATCCGGCGAAGGCAGGTTTCGATGCGTGTCGTTCACGAGCTTTCCGACCTGCCCTCCGCGCTCACCGGCGCGAGCCTGGCACTTGGCAATTTCGACGGCGTGCACCGCGGCCATCAGGCGGTGCTGGCGGCGGCCATGAAGGTCGCGGCCAAGGGGGACACGGCTGCCGGCGCCATGGTCTTCGAGCCGCATCCGCGCGAATTCTTTCGTCCCGACGTGCCGCTGTTCCGGCTGACGACGATGGAGACCAAGCTCGAACTGTTCGAGGCGCTGGGGCTCGATTTCACCGTGGTCATGCGGTTCGACGCCGAGCTTGCCAGGACGCGCGCCGGCGATTTTATAGAGGCGTTTCTCGTGCGCCGGCTCGCCATCACGCACGCCGTCGCCGGTTTCGACTTCCAGTTCGGCAAGGACCGCGAGGGCACGCCCGAATTTTTGAGCCGTGCCGGCAAGGAGCACGGCTTCGGCGTCACCATCGTCGAGCGGGTCTCGGGC
This sequence comes from Hyphomicrobiales bacterium, assembly GCA_030688605.1. Lineage (NCBI taxonomy): Bacteria > Pseudomonadati > Pseudomonadota > Alphaproteobacteria > Hyphomicrobiales > Hyphomicrobiales bacterium. The sequence goes on along the minus strand of JAUYJB010000041.1, from coordinate 10,934 downwards.
GCCGAGGGGCTGTTCTCCTCCAGCGCCATCCGCCGGCACCTGGAGGCCGGCGAGGTCGAACAGGCGGCCCAATCGCTCGGTTATCGCTGGTTCGTGTGCGGCGAGGTCATCGGCGGCGACAAGCGCGGCCGCGACCTCGGCTTTCCCACCGCCAACATCTCCTTGCGCGTCGGCACCCGGCTGCGCTTGGGCATCTATGCGGTGCGGGTGCGCCGCGGCGCCGGTGAGGATGCGCGCGTCCACGACGCGGTGGCAAGCTACGGCGTACGGCCGACCTTCGGCGGCGGCCAGCCGCTCCTGGAAGTATTCATTTTCGACTTTTCCGAAGATCTTTACGGCGAGACCATCGAGGTGGAGTTCGTCGGCTTCATCCGTCCGGAAGCGCGATTCGACAGCATCGACGCCCTGGTCGCGCGGATGAACGAGGACCTTGAGGCGGCGCGCGGCCTTCTTGCCGCGGCGCCGGCGCATGATTCACGTCTCGACGCCGCGCTCGGCTTTGCCAAAGGCTGAGCGGGGATTCGCCACTGGATTGTTGCCGGCCACATTGCTAAAAAGCGCCGGCCCAAGGGCCGGACACGGGGTTACAAGGCGTCGGCCCGGTTCCTATAGCCCCACGGACCATTCATGACGGCCGATACGACTGAAGCCATACCGGATTATCGCGCCACGCTGCACCTGCCGCAGACGGAGTTTCCGATGCGCGCCGGCCTGCCGGCGAAGGAGCCGGAGATTCTGGCCCGCTGGGCCGGGCTTGGCATGTATGCCCGCCTGCGCGCCGCGGCGAAGGGCCGCGAAAAATATGTCCTGCACGACGGCCCGCCCTACGCCAACGGCCACATCCACATCGGCACCGCGCTCAATAAGATCCTCAAGGACGTGGTCACCCGCTCGATGCAGATGCTGGGCTGCGATTCCAACTATGTGCCCGGCTGGGACTGTCACGGCCTGCCGATCGAGTGGAAGATCGAGGAGGAGTACCGCGCCAAAGGCAAGGACAAAGACGCCGTGTCGCTAATCGAGTTCCGCAAGGAGTGCCGCGACTTCGCTCTGCATTGGATCGACGTGCAGCGCACGGAGTTCAAGCGCCTCGGCGTCGAGGGCGACTGGGACGACCCATACACCACCATGTCCTATGCGGCGGAAGCCCAGATCGCCCGCGAGCTGATGAAGTTCGCGACAAGCGGCCAACTCTATCGCGGCTCCAAGCAGGTCATGAGGTCGGAGGTGGAAAAGACCGCGCTCGCCGAGGCCGAGGTCGAATATCACGACCACACCTCGACAACGATCTACGTGAAGTTTCCGGTGAAAGAAGCTGAAATAAGTGAAGTTCGGAGAAAATATCTGAGCGCTGTAGAGAGCGAAAGGCGCCTGCAACAACTAAGAAACGCCTTTGTCGTCATCTGGACGACAACGCCTTGGACAATTCCAGGAAACCGCGCGATATCTTTCTCTTCGCGAATTCAATATGGCCTCTACGAGGTAACCGCTTCAGGAAGTGATCACGGCCCGCAACCTGGCGAGCGATTGATAATTGCAAGCACCCTTGCAGAAGAGTGTGCGGTAAAGGCGAAAATCACGCTCGATTTGGGTGGTGTGAAGCATCTGGAACCGGACGAGGTTGCATCTATCATTTGCGCCCATCCGCTCAAGGACCTCGGCTACACCTTCGGCGTGCCGCTGCTTGAAGGCGAGCACGTCACCGAGGAGACCGGCAGCGGTTTCGTCCACACCGCGCCGGGCCATGGCGCGGAGGATTTCGACGCCTGGATCGGCAACAAGACGGCGCTCGAAGCCCGCGGCATCGACACCGCGATCCCCTATACGGTCGACGAGAACGGCGCCTTCACCAAGGACGCGCCGGGCTTCACCGGCAAGCACGTCATCACCGACAAGGGCGAGGAGGGCGAGGCCAACGAGGCAGTCATCGCGGCGCTGATCAAGGCTCATATGCTGATCGCGCGCGGCAAGCTGACCCATCAATACCCCCATTCATGGCGCTCCAAGAAGCCGGTCATCTTCCGCAACACGCCGCAATGGTTCATCGCTATGGACGGGGACATCGAGGGGGAAGGCGATACGCTGCGGGCGCGCGCGTTGAAGGCGATCGCCGAAACCCGCTTCGTGCCCGAATCCGGCCGCAACCGCATCCAGGGCATGATCGAGAACCGGCCCGACTGGGTCGTGTCGCGCCAGCGCGCCTGGGGCGTTCCGATCACCGTTTTCGTCGACAGGGAAAGCGGCGAGATATTGAACGACGCGAAGATCAATGCCCGCATCGCCGAGGCGTTCGAACAGGAAGGGGCGGATGCCTGGTTCGCCGACGGCGCGAAGAAGCGCTTCCTTGGCAATGACCATGATCCCGACGGGTGGGAGCAGGTCACCGACATTCTCGACGTGTGGTTCGATTCAGGCTCGACCCACGCCTTCGTCCTGGAGACCCGGGACGACCTGAAATGGCCCGCCTCGCTTTATCTCGAAGGCTCCGACCAGCATCGCGGCTGGTTCCATTCCTCGCTCTTGGAAGCCTGCGGCACCCGCGGCCACGCGCCCTACGAGGCGGTGCTGACCCATGGCTTCGTCATGGACGAGGAGGGCCGCAAAATGTCGAAATCGCTTGGCAACCAGGTTCAGCCGCAAGAAATCGTCGAGCAATATGGCGCTGATATCCTGCGCCTGTGGGTGATGAGCTCCGACTATGCGGAGGATCTGCGCATCGGCCCGGAGATCGTCAAGTCCAACGCCGACGCGTATCGCCGGCTGCGCAACACGATCCGCTTCATGCTCGGAAATCTGAACAGCTTCGGCGAGGAAGAGCGGCTGCCCGCCGCCGACATGCCGGAGCTCGAGCGCTGGGTCCTGCACCGGCTCTGGGAACTCGACCGCAGGGTGCGCCGGGGCTATCGCGACTTCGCCTTCCAGCGCATCTTCTCCGCCTTGTTCAATTTCTGCACCGTCGATCTGTCGGCGGTCTATTTCGACATCCGCAAGGACGCGCTTTATTGCGACCAGGCGACCAGCACCCGCCGGCGCGCCTGCCGCACGGTGCTCGACAATCTGTTCGGCTGCATCGTCACCTGGCTGGCGCCGATGCTCTGCTTCACCGCCGAGGAGGCGTGGCTGACCCGCTACCCCGGAAACGAGGAGAGCGTGCATTTGAAGCTTTTCCCCGAGGTGCCGGCAGACTGGCGCAATGATGCGCTTGCCGAAAAATTCGCCAAGGTGCGCACGGTGCGCCGCGTCGTCACCGGCGCACTGGAGCTGGAGCGGGCCGAAAAGCGCATCGGCGCGAGCCTCGAGGCAGCGCCGATTCTGTACCTTTCCGATCCCGACCTGCTGGCCGCCCTCGACGGCCTCGACATGGCCGAGATCTGCATCACCTCCGGCTTCGAGATCAGCCCCTTTGATGCGGCGCCCGCCGACGCCTTCCGGCTGGCAGAGGCGACCGAAAAGGCGGCCGTCAAGGTCGTCGAGGCGAGCGGAGCAAAATGCGCCCGCTGCTGGAGGATCCTGCCCGACGTCGGCAGCCACGAGGAGGCGCCGGGAACCTGCGAGCGCTGCGCCGAAGCTGTCGCCGCGGCTTAGAGATAGCATGGCCCCCATGCGCCTTCGCGGACCCTGGAGCCGGTTCGGCCTTGCCGTCGCACTTGCGGTCTTCGTCGTCGACCGTGCCCACAAAGGCTGGATGCTCGGCGTCTACGACATTGCCGAGAAGGGCAGCGTCAAGCTCGCGCCGTTCTTCGACTTGGTGCTGGTCTGGAACCGCGGCATCAGCTACGGGCTGTTCCAGCAGGACAGCGAGTTCGGCCGCTGGCTGCTGATCCTTTTCGTGGTCGCCGTGCTCGGCCTGCTCACCGTCTGGCTCGCCGCGGCGCGAGCTCGCCTTGCCGCGCTTGCCCTTGGGCTTGTCATTGGCGGGGCTGCCAGCAACCTCGTCGACCGGCTGATCTACGGGGCGGTTGCCGACTTTTTCCATTTCCACGTCTACGGCTATAGCTGGTATGTCTTTAATATTGCTGATGCCGCGATCGTTGCAGGGGTCGCCGGGCTCTTGTATGACTCGTTCTTCGGCAGACACAAAAGTGCCTCAAACGGGGACTAGTCCGGCGAGCAAACAGGCCATCGACAGGCGTTTCGAACACCGGCGGCCGCATCGGAGTAGGACGAGACCATGGGTGGAGCGACACGCAATGTGAAGGCTGTGGGCATCCTGCAGGTGACGGCTCTGTCTCTCCTCCTTGGCGCCGGCGGCTGCTCCAATCTCGACGATTTTAGCGGCCAGGACATCACCAAGGCGGCGAGCACCGGGCTCGGCTCCCTGATCGGCGCCAAACCGTCGGAACAACGCAACGAGGAGATCGAGCTGCGCGCGCGCTCTCCCTTGGTGATTCCGCCGGACTACAAGCTCCGTCCCCCGGTCAACCCCGTCGAAGAAGAGCAGCAGCTCAGCGCCGACTGGCCCGAGGATCCCGACCTCAAGGCCAAGGAGACGGCGGCGCTTGAGGCCGCGAGGGCCGCAGCCGAATATCAGAGGATCAAGAAGCTCCCGGATGGCCGGTCCACGCCGCTGACGCCGGAAGAGATGGCCGCGGGCGTGCGGCCGGCGAGCGAAGAGCCGCAGGGACCGACCGGCAAGCTCGCCCGCGTCGAGCCCTCCAGGGCGCTCTCCCCGGAGGAGCTCTTGCAGCGCCATCGCGCGCGGCAGCAGGCCGAAGCGCAAGCCCAGCAGACGGGGTCCCTGCCGCAGCCGGGGGCCAGCTCGCAGCCGGTCGTCGTCGCCAGCAGCCAGGTCACCACCGATGAGGCCGAAGACGGCGTCCAGCGCCAGACCCAGGAAGTGGTCGAGAACAATCCTCCACCGCCGCCCAAGAAAAAGAGTTTTTTGGATCGTCTGGTCTTCTGGAAGTGATCCCGGGATTGAGCGATCCGAATTCCTTCGATTCGTCACACCGACCACACCCGGCAATCCGGGGCTTTGACCTTTGCTGCAAGGGGTCCTTGATTGCCGATCGCGGCAGCTTGGATGCCGGTCAGGTCGTGACACGGAAGGAATCATGACAAATTGTTAATTTGACTAACTCAACCGGTACGACCACGGGTAATGTGCCATGCGCGCAATCCGCACCGTTCTCTTGTCCGCCCTCTTTCTCGCGCCGGCGCTGACATCGGCCACGGCGGAGCGTTTCGCCCCCAACGCCCAGGAGTTCAGCCTTGCCAACGGCATGCAGGTGGTCGTCATCCCCGACCATCGGGCGCCGGTTGTCACCCACATGATCTGGTACAAGGTCGGCTCCGCCGACGAGCCGCCGGGCAAGACGGGCGTTGCCCACTTTCTCGAGCACCTGATGTTCAAGGGTACGCCCACCCACCCCAATGGCGATTTCTCGCGCATCGTGGCAGAGAAGGGCGGCCAGGAGAACGCCTTCACCTCGACCGACTATACCGGCTATTTCCAAAAGGTGGCGCGCGACCATCTCGGCCAGGTCATGGAGCTGGAGGCCGACCGCATGGCCAATCTCGTTCTCGGCGAGAAGGAAACCGCGGCCGAGCGCGACGTGGTCCTGGAGGAACGGCGCAGCCGCGTCGACAACGATCCCGGCAGCCAGCTTGCCGAGGAAATTGCGGCGAGCCTCTACCGATCCCACCCCTATGGCCGGCCGGTCATCGGCTGGGAGCATGAGATCAAGGCGCTTAACCGGGCCGACGCGATCGAGTTCTACAACACCTATTACACGCCCAATAACGCTATTCTGGTCGTCGCCGGCGACGTGACACCCGAGGAGGTCCGCGCTCTCGCCGAGAAAACCTACGGCAAGCTTGCCCGGCGCGCCGAGCCTGGAGCCCGCGTGCGCCCGGCCGAGCCGCCGCAACGCGCCGAGCGCCGCCTCACCCTGGCGAGTCCGCGGGTCGAACAGGAGACGCTGCGCCGCGCCTATGACGTGCCGAGCACCAGCACGGCCGCGCCCGGCGAGGCGGAGGCCCTCGACCTGTTCGCGGAGCTCCTCGGCGGCGGCCCGACCAGCCGGCTCTATCAGAGCCTGATCGTGCGGCAGAAGATCGCCACCAGCGCCGGCGCCTGGTATTCCTCGAGCGCGCTCGACGATGGCCAGTTCGGCATCCACGCCGTGCCGCGCGACGACACCAAGCTCGCCGATCTCGAAACGGCGATCGACGCGGTGATCGCCGAGCTCATCGAGGAAGGAATTTCCGACAAGGATCTGGAGCGGGCCAAGACCGGCCTCCTCGCCAGCGCGGTCTATGCCCAAGACAGCCAATCCCGCTTGGCCCGCACCTTCGGCGCCGCGTTGGCGAGCGGCGAGACCATCGCCGAGGTGCAGGACTGGCCGGATCGCATTGCCAAGGTCGGCGCCGCAGAGGTGATCGCCGTGGCGCGAAAATATCTCGTCAAGGAGCGCGCAGTGACCGGCTTCCTCGTCCGCGAGCAGGGCAAACCGCAAGAGCAGACGGGCAACCGGTCGTGACCGGCAACAGACAGGTGGGCTTGATGACCGCTTTCCGGTTCGTCGGTTTTTTTGTGCTTCTTGTGATCGCCGCGGAAAGGCCGGCCTCCGCGACCGAAATTGCGCGCGTCGTCAGCCCCGGCGGCATCGAGGCCTGGCTGGTCGAAGAACACTCGCTGCCGCTGGTGTCGCTGCATTTGGCCTTTTCCGGCGGCGCGGCGCAGGACCCGGCCGGCCGCGAGGGGCTTGCCAACATGGTCACGGCGCTTCTCGACGAGGGCGCGGGCGAACTCGATTCGCAAACCTTTCAGACGCGCCTCGAGGAGCTGGCGATCCGGCTTTCCTTCGATGTCAGCCGCGACGCCTTCTATGGCGAGATGAAGACCTTGAGCCGCCATCGTGATGAAGCTTTCGATCTCTTGCGCCTTGCCCTTACCGCGCCGCGGTTCGATGCCGAGCCGGTCGAACGCATGCGGGCGCAGCTCCTCAGCCGGCTGCGCTTCGAACAGGAGGACCCCGAAGACGTCGCCGGAAAGGCGTGGTTCGAAATCGCCTTCGGACAGCATCCCTATGCCCGCCCGGTCAATGGCCGCCCGGAGAGCGTTGCCGCCATTACCATCGACGATCTGAAGCGCTATGTCGGCCGCGTATTCGCCCGCGGGAAATTGAAGATTGCCGTCGTCGGCGACATCGACGCGAAAACCCTCGGTGCCAAGCTCGACGAGATTTTCGGCGCCTTGCCGGCGACGCCCGAGCTTGAGCCGGTGGCGCAAACCACCATCGTGGACGGTCCGGTGCGCCGCATCATCGACATGAACATCCCGCAGACCGTGATTCAATTCGGCCACGCCGGCATCGCCCGCAAGGATGCGGATTTCATGCCCGCCTATGTGGTCAACTACATTCTCGGCGGCGGCGGCTTTTCCTCGCGCCTTTATGAGGAGGTGCGCGAGAAGCGCGGGCTTGCCTATTCCGTCTATACCTATCTCTATCCCCTCGACCATGCAGCACTTCTGCTCGGCGGCGTAGCGACCCAGAACGAGCGCGCCGCCGAATCCCTTGCCACCATCGAAGAAGAGTTGAAGCGGCTCGCCGAAGAAGGGCCGAGCGTGGACGAGCTTAACGCCGCCAAGAGCTATCTGAAGGGCTCCTATGCGCTGCGCTTCGACACCAGCGGCAAGATCGCCGAGCAGCTCGTCGCCATCCAACTCGACGACCTCGGCATCGACTATATCAACAAGCGCAACGATCTCATCGACGCGGTGACCATCGACGACGTGAAGCGCGTCGCCCGCCGCCTGATCGCGCCGCAGCGGCTGATCGTCACTGTGGTCGGCCGGCCGAAGGGGCTTGAGGAAATCCGCCCGGGCGGGTAAGGCGACGCGTCCAACCGATTCCGCACCGGGGGCAGGGGTGCAGCAAGCCATCGAGCGCTGTTTCGAGGAGAAGATCGGCCCGGCCGGGCTGAGCCGGTCGGAGTTCGAGACGGCGCTCGCGCACACCGCGCCGGTCCTCGAAGAGCTGCGCGCCGCCCACCGGACGCAAAGCCTGCCGCTTCTGACTCTGCCGTCGCGAAGCGACGATCTTGGTGCGCTCGAGGCGCTGGCCGGTCGCCTTTGCGATGCGGCGGACGACATCGTCTTCTGCGGCACCGGCGGCTCCAGCCTCGGCGGCCAGGCGCTGGCCCAGGCTGCCGGCTGGAATGCGCCGGTCACCGGCGCGGCGAGCGATGCGGCTCCGCGCATCCATTTTGCCGACAATCTCGATGCCGAAGGCTTCGAGCGTCTCCTCTCGCGGCTCGACCTCGCGGGTGCGCATTTCGTCGTCATCTCCAAGTCCGGCGACACCGCCGAAACGCTCGCCCAGGCGATCAGGGCGTTGCAGGCCTGCGATGCGGCGGGCCTTGCGGCAAGCGTGCCTTCCGCCTTCACATGTCTGACCGAACTTGTGCCTGGAAAAGACAATGGACTGCGCGGGTTGTCCGAACATTTTAAAATTCCGATTCTGGAACATCTGGCCGATCTCGGCGGCCGCTATTCCGCCCTTTCCAACGTCGGCCTGCTGCCGGCGCTCATCGCCGGTCTCGACGCCCGCAAGGTGCGCGCGGGTGCCGCCGGGATCGTCGAGGCGCTGATCGCCGGCGAGGCGCCGGCCCGCTTCGCGCCGGCGGTCGGCGCCGCGGTCAATGTGGCGCTTGCCGAGCGGCGCGGCGTGACCATCTCGGTGTTGATGGCCTATAGCGACCGACTCGAGCGCTTCAGCCACTGGTACGTGCAGCTGTGGGCGGAAAGCCTCGGCAAGGAGGGACGCGGGACGACGCCGCTGGCGGCACTTGGCCCGGCAGACCAGCACAGCCAACTGCAGCTTTTTCTCGACGGGCCGCGGGACAAGCTTTTCACCCTCGTCATGACCGCCGCCGCCGGCAAGGGCGCGGCGCTCGACCCGGGGCTGGCGCAGGCTGCCGGCGCCGACTATCTGGCTGGCCACAGCATTGGCGATGTCGTCGAGGCGATGCAAGAGGCCACCGCCGACAGCCTTGCGGAGGCCGGCCGCCCGGTGCGAACATTGCGGATCGATTCGGTCGACGCCGTCTCGCTCGGCGCGCTGATGATGCACTTCATGCTGGAGACGATCATTGCCGCCCGGCTCATCGGCGTCGACCCGTTCAGCCAGCCGGCGGTCGAGGCCGGCAAGGTCCTGGCGCGCCGCCGTCTGGCCGGTCTCTAGCCTCGGCCTGCGAGGAGGAAGCCGGTGCCGATACGTCAACTTCCCGAGGCGGTCGTCAACCGCATCGCCGCCGGCGAGGTCGTCGAGCGCCCGGCGAGCGTCGTCAAGGAGCTGGTCGAGAACGCGCTCGACGCCGGCGCGCGGCAGATCTCGGTCACCGTTGGCGGCGGCGGCCGCGAGCTGATCCAGGTCGCCGACGACGGCGCCGGCATGAGTGCTGCGGACCTGGCGCTGGCGATCCTGCGCCATGCCACCTCCAAGCTTCCCGGCGACGACCTGATGCGGATCTCGACCCTCGGCTTCCGCGGCGAGGCGCTACCATCGATCGGCGCGGTCGGCGATCTGACCATCACCAGCACGACCGCGGGCGCGCCGCACGCCTGGGAGATCCGGGTGCGCGGCCCCAAGGCGAGCCCCGTCAAGCCGGCGGCGCTCGCCACGGGCACGCGGGTTGCGGTCCGCAACCTGTTCGAGCGCACGCCGGCGAGGCTCAAATTCCTCAAGAGCGAGCGCGCCGAGACCGCCGCCGTCAACGACGCCGTCAAGCGCCTTGCCATGGCGCACCCGCAAACCGGCTTCGCGCTGACGGCGGGAGAGCGGACCTCTCTCTCCTACCGGCCCGAGGCGGCGGGGGAGGCAGGATTGCTAGCCCGGCTCGGCGCAGTCATGGGCCGCGACTTCGCCGACAATGCGGTTAAGGTGCGGGCCGAGCGCGACGGCCTCAGGCTTGCCGGGTTTGCCGGCCTGCCGACGCTCAACCGCGCCAACGCCCAGATGCAATACCTGTTCGTCAACGGCCGGCCGGTGCGCGACCGGCTCCTTATCGGCGCGGTGCGCGCCGCCTATGCCGACCTGCTGCACCGCGACCGCCATCCGGAATTGGCGCTCTTCGTCGATCTCGATCCCCAAGAGGTCGATGTCAATGTCCATCCGGCCAAGGCGGAGGTCCGCTTCCGCGATCCGGGACTGATCCGCGCCCTCATTGTCTCGGCGCTGAAGAACGCGCTCGCCGACGCCGGCTTCCGCGCCTCTTCGACCAGCGGCGCGGCGACCATCTCAGCCTTTCGCGCTTCCGGCGACTCTTCCGGCGGCGGTACGCGCCCGTATGCCGCGCCCGGCTACGGTTTTGCCGAGCGCAGCCACGCCTATGCCCCCTTGCCGACGCTCGACCTCGACGGCGCGGCGGCGCTTGCCGCCGACGCGCGCGCCGGCGGCGAGGTCCCCGACGCGGACGCCATCGACCGCCCCCTGGGGGCGGCCCGCGCACAGCTTCACGAGACCTATATCCTGGCTCAGACCCGCGACGGCCTCGTTGTCGTCGACCAGCACGCCGCGCACGAACGGCTCGTCTATGAGCGGCTAAAGGGGCAGCTTGCCCGTTCGGGCGTCGCCCGCCAGCGGCTGCTGATCCCCGAGATCGTCGAGCTCGACCCCGACGCCGCCGCCTGCCTCGCCGAGCGCGCCGATGATCTGGCCGAGATCGGCCTGATGCTGGAGCCGTTCGGCCCCGGCGCGGTCTGCGTGCGCGAGGTGCCGGCGCTTCTCGGCGAGATCGATATCCGGGCGCTGGTCAAGGATCTCGCCGACGACATCGCCGACCTCGACCTTGCCGTGCGGCTTAAGGAGCGGCTCGACGCGGTCGCTTCCACCATGGCCTGTCACGGCAGCGTCAGGGCCGGCCGCCGCCTGACGGCGCAAGAGATGAACGCGCTGTTGCGCGAGATGGAGGCGACGCCCCATTCCGGC
>JAUYJB010000040.1 GCA_030688605.1 Hyphomicrobiales bacterium | reverse complement strand
CGAGCGATGAATCCATTCTAAGCGCGCCGAGGCCAGCTCGAAAGTTGAGGGCAATGTCTTCAAAAAGTATGCGTATCTCGGCGCTTTCCGTCTGCTCTAGGAGCGGCTTGATCTTAGAGAAAATCAGTCCCATTAGGGCATCGCGCGCATCGGAATTGATGATCACATCTTTGGTTGTTGACAAATGCGACTGCCACCCCTCCCCGAGATCGACCCACCCACCAACGCCTATCCCGTGATATTTTTCGCTACCGTCTGGAGATTGGTAGCAGTCGTTGGTCCGCTCTATGATTCTGTAGCCGTAGCCAACCGCAATCTGGGACTGCTTGTAGGTCCGGCCATCTATTAAGGCGACACAACCCCGGACCGGCAAAGACTGCACGCCGACGCGGATCGATGCTTCAAAGGTTATGTGATCTTTCGCCGACTCCGGTGACTGAAATGGGTCTGAAAGCGCCGCAATATCCGAGCTTCTCCCGTTGGTTATTGTCTGCCAGAGCAGCCGCTTGCCGCGCCGCAGGCCGGGACCGTAGATCTGGGAAAGTTCTCTGGTGACATGGCCGCTGTGAACTGAACGCCCAGTCAGGAGATGCAGACGGATCATGGTGCCGTGACTGAACTCACGCAGTTCGTCCGGCGTATTGCTGGGCGTCGAAGGTTCCCACTCATTCGGGACAGGAAAGAACGAAGTTGCTCCAAACTGCTGCGCCCAAGCCCTCTGGTGGTGGCTAACCAGCCCATCGCGAAGTGTCCACACATCAACAACACTGGGGAACCAAAGGATGGCCATCGTGCCGCCAGAGCCGTAATGTCCGATGTCCCCCACCGACCGACCGATCGTATCGCCAAGCTGAAACAGCATGCCCACGGCTTGCATGCCGCGACCGTCGTCAACAACCTCAAGCACGCGATTCGTCGTGTCATGTATGATCAGCACTGTAGAGGCGTCGCCCCTGCCGGGTCCATAGGAGTTGTCAATCAACTCACTGAGCGCGCCGTGGACTGTCCACTTTTGCTGCTGCAAAGCGCGCAGAAAGGCCGGCTTCGGCGTGGTGTCATATGGTGCATTCATGACTCACCTTTCGAGCTAAAGGTTGAATGGCGGCTCAACACCCACCTCACGCATGAGGGACATGATGGTTTCGATTCGGTCCGGCACTGGCATCTGGCACAATTCCTCGACAAGAGATTTATACGCCGCAGATCGTGAGGGTGTCTCAGAAGCAACCTTCCCGTTGACGCTTTGATTTGCTTGCTCTGTTGGCTTGGGCGCTGGATGTCGGCGGGCGGGTGGCTCTTCGCCTCGTATGAAATCATAGGCATCCTCGAAATTCGGCGAGGCGCCGTTCTTCACTCGGAACCATGCCTGCCGCTGTTCTTGGTGGCTGAGGCGCTTCAGCACGTCGAGGTTGACGCCCTTGTCCCAGCGGGTGCCCTTGATCTCCGCCATGACCTGCGGAGCGATGCGGTCTCCGCGCTCGGCGTCCCGCTGGACAGCGCGCTCGGATTGGCCGGTCTTCTTGGCGGTGTCGGCGGTGAACGTCGGCGCCAACTTGTCGCTCACGTTAGCCCCTTTGGCACGATTCATGCCGGCGGCCTGTGCCTTCCCGGCCCGCGTCTCTGGATGCAGAGCCTCATAGGCATCCTTGCGACGGAGGGTGAAGAATGCGCGCTCAGAGGGCGTCAGTTTAGGTCCGCAGAGATTTTCGTCGCACTCGGCAATCTGCCGCTGGAGTTCCGACAGATCCACCACCTGCGCTGGAATCTCTTCGCAACCGAGTTGTCGGCAAGCCTCGAGACGATGCACGCCAGCGACGATGCCGTAGCCGTCCACGGCCACATGGTCGCGTATGACCTTGCAGCAATAGACGGTGATCGGATTGAGGATGCCAACATCCACCATGCTCTCGCGGATGTTCTCCACCTGCGCAGGGTTGGTGCGCCGGGGGCGGTCACCCGCCTCCACCAGTGAAACTGGAATCATCGCCAGCATATATGGCACCTCTACTTGGAAGCCCTCAGCCCCTTCGCCCAAGGCGTCCCAAGCAGGTAGAACGCGGCCATGCCGTTCGGCTTGACCATCTTGATCTCGTCACCACGAAAGGCGGCGTTCCATGCCAACGCGGCGGCACGCGCCTGTACACGGCGGGGAGAGGCACCGCTCGTATTACGATTGTTGCGCAGCCATATGAGAAATGCGCGCTCGGGCATACCAGCGACCAGACCTTCATCTTGGGCAAAGCGCCGCCAGAATTCCGCGGCCTGCGATGCCTGATAGCGGAATGTCTCCAGTGCAACCGCCATGATTGCGGCGCGCTTCACATACGTCGCTGTTTCGGTAGGTGCCCCCTGAAGGACGGCGCTAAGCAGTTCGGCCGGCTCCTTGTATTTCTTAAGCGAATTGAGGCGATCAAGGCGGGAGACGAATGCTTCCCCCTTTATCTGTTCGAAGCGGTTCCTTATCACCCCGATAGCGCTCAGAACCTTCGGTGCCATAGCAACATCCTCGCCCTGCCCAGTCGCCCGAAGGCTGTCAATCCAGGACCGAGCCTTGTGAATGTCAAAGACGGCATAGATTCTACCGGCATCGTCGATGTCTGCCACCTGCTTTCGGGTGACAGTCAACACCTGCGGAATTCCACAGGCGGCAACAGCCTCCAGCGTATGATTCCCGTTGATCACCAACTCCTTCCCGTCTGGCAGGACGCAGATGTAGACCTGAGTTCCCGGGATAAATCGGCCGACCTGCATCTCGGCCGCAAGGCGTTTGACGTTCCCTTCGCTGATCTTCCGCTGGCGCTCGAAATGGGCGGTCTCGCGCAAATGGCGGGCAACCTCGGGCGTCACCACCTGTACTGTTGATTCCACCGCTGAAAGATCATCAATCGCAACGGGATTCTCTTCCGCCAACTGCTGAGCATCCTCCAAGGTTGGCGGACCCATCGCCGCGGTCGACTCTACTGCCGCTTCCATCATTTCCATATCAGTGTCCATTCTATTTCCGGAGCACCCCTGATCACCGGGGCCGTGAGATCGCCCCCCAATCTTTACGAATCTACCCTCTAACCCCCGTCGCTCTCAAGGCTCTATGCAGTTGCGTGATGTCCGATGCCGAGGGATCTTTTCCCTCGAGCGAAAGGCCGTGGATTTTCTGGTAGACCCGCGCCGCGAGTTCGGCGTGCATGGAGGACAGGGGCGTCAGCTTCTTTCGCGCGGCGAGCATGCGCATCAGTTCGTCGTATTTCGCGAGGCCGACTTCGTTGAGGCTGAATGCCGGCTCGGGGATTTTTTCCGCCGTCACAGCCAATGCTGGCGCCGCCGCCAGTCCCACGGAAGCGGCACCTAGTCCCATCGCACCCTTCAAAATCTTCCGTCTGTTCATCGATCCATTCTTGCTCACGATAGAAGTCCTTTCGAGTCTAAACGAGCAGCATTGGCAAGGCAGAGCGCATAGAAACCAGTAATTTTGCACTTGAAATCCCCACGCTTTTCCCCTCGATAGGGAAACGGCGCTTCCCATTTTCCGTTATCTCTCATCGCCGCATAAGCGTTCTCGACATACCAATCGAAAAGAGAATCCCCGACATGCCAGATTGTTTGGTTGTCGATCCGCTGCAAAAGATCGTCCATTTGCCAAGACGATGTTGAAAGTTTGGCGAGGACGATTGGCAACTTTTTCGCATACGAACTCGAGGAGTAATATTTTACATCATCAACCATAACAGCCTCTAAGTTCAAGTACTCGGTACTACCAATATCCTCGAAAATGTTATCTGTTTTTTCACCATGCCCATACGGAATAAGCGATAGATCGTTTGTCCACTTTTTGATCTCATCAGAAAAGTCAGGGTCGGAAAGAAACGGCGCATTCGCATCGATACTCGAAATGGAATCGACAACCAGAATATTGTCCGGGAGTTCGTAGAGCCAAACAGTCGCCCTCATTCCGGTTTCGTTATCCCGCTCAACCCCGATCCAGCACGGCATCTCCCGCAAAACCCCATCATGGAGCCCCCACACAAGGTCGCGCTTGCATGCGGCCCATTTCTCCGGGTCGACAAGACGCTGGTACTTAGAATGAGAGATGTTTCGGCCCAGCTTCCCGACTTTCGTCGGTCCCGCGGTCTCGATTCCCGAAGCACGCACCTCCGGCAAGCCGCCCAACGCGGTCCCTGCCGCCAACGCTCCGGCTGCTGGAAACAGTCTCAAAAAGCCGCGCCTGTCCATGGTCGCGCTCCCTTTCTTCCAAAACCCTCGCAACGCTTCCTTGACCATAAACCACAATCCTACTACTTTGCAACATCGAAGTTCGATGTTACATAGCACGCTCCGAACCGCTGGGAAAATCCCCGTTGAAACAGATTGCTACAAAACATAGCCCTGTCTACGATCAGACCTCTATGATCACGGGGACACAGATTCGGGCGGCGCGAGCGCTTCTCGGCTGGACGAGCGAGAGACTCGCCACAGAATCGGGGATTCATTACGCGACCATATCGCGGGCCGAACAATGCGAGGGAGTCCCCCCGGTCCGGGCTCAGACTTTAGCTGGATTACAGTCGACTCTCGAAGCCGCGGGAATCATCTTCCTATCGACGGGAGATGTTCGCTCCGGCGGGCCCGGAGTCAGGCTGCGGGAATAACAAGCGAACGTCTGGAATTGGCGGGGGAATGCGCGTTTCTTTGCTAGGGCGCTTGTTTTTCCGGCATTTTCGCCTATATGGCTTTTATGCCGGAAATTACGCGCACGGTTAAACTCAAGGTGAATATTCCGCTCGATGCTGCCAGACGCACAGTCGAGGCGTGGACTGCCGCCTGCAATGCCGTGAGCCGGATTGCCTTCGAAAACGGCCGTCTTTCCAATGCGATCAGACTTCAGAAGCTTTCCTATGATACTGCCAAATCTGCCGGTCTTTCGGCTCAAGTCGCCGTGTCCTGCATCCGGCATGTTGCCAGCAAATACGCTGCTGCTCGGTCCAATAAGCACGCGCTGATCGCCCCGGCCGTGTTCAGATCGCAGGCTGTCATCCTTCAGGGCGGCAAGCGCGGCCGTGACGTGGCCATCAGGTCCTCCGGTCTGTCCGTCTGGACCGCCGATGGCCGCTTCAAGGCTGTGCCCTTCTCTGGCCCGCCGGGGCTTGCTGACAAGATTGCCAACTGGACTTTCGGCGATGGCCGCTTGATGGTCATCGGCAAGTCCGTCTTCCTCACCCTCAGCTTCAAGAGAGATGTTGAGGAACGCACCGCCCCAAACGATGCCGTTGTCGGTGTTGACCGGGGCATCAACGTGCTCGCCTGTGCAACCGATGGCAGTCGCCACTGGATGCGCAAAGGCAGCCACACCAAGCATGTTCGTGACCGTTATCTGCATATCCGCTCGTCTCTCCAAAGGAAGAAGGCAGAGAGTCCGACGCGATCCGTCGCCAAGACGCTCAAACGGCTGTCCGGTCGAGAGAAAAGGTTCATGCAGGCCGTCAATCATGAGGTGTCCAAGTCTGTCGTTACGTTCGCCGAACGTGCCGGTTGTCCGGTCATTGCGGTTGAGCAACTCGACGGCATCCGCGGGCATCGTCTGCGCAAGAAAGTGCGCCGGGAAGTCCAGCGATGGGCTTACGGACAACTCGCCTTCTTCATCGGCTACAAGGCAGCCGAGCGCGGAATGACGGTGATCGAGGTCGATCCGAGAGGCACCAGCACGGGATGCTCGCGCTGCGGTCATACCGCTGGCGCCAACCGGAAACGGCATGCTTTCGAGTGTCGGGCTTGTGGTCATAAACTGCATTCCGATCTCAACGCCGCGCACAATATCCGTCTGCGTGGCATCCTGGCGCGGCAAGTTCTGCGTCAGGATGGGCCGCCGTCATGCGGCCCCGAAGTTCGACCCATCGATCCCGGCTGGAAACCGGGGGAGGGTACGGACAAGCCGTCTGCTTTAGCTGACGGCTCATGACCTTTGCGAAAATGTCAAGACACCTTCCGCTACTGCAGCACCTCGTCGGTAATCGGATCCGGATTGGCAAACCAGCACACCTCAGCAATCGCCTCAATGCTTCGTCCGAGAGGTCGAGCCGCGGATTCTGTGGCGCCGACCCTTCGCGTCGACGGCTGATCTTCGGCCGGGGCTGCGGTGGCGAACATCTTGGCACTGATGATCAGTTCACGGCCGCTCATATGACCTCCCTCGACGTCACCTGGACATGCCTCCAATCGACAATGATCTCGCGAGGCAGCCGGCAAATCGTATGCTCCCAGAAGTCGCGCAGCCAGCGCTTGAGGCGCACTCGCCACGGCAGCAGATACACAAGCCGGTCGGTCTGGCGCCGCAGCGTTACATCGAAAAGCGCGCGGCTCTCCGGAAAGAGCACCTCCAACGGGCCGTGGCCGTGTCGCTCGAACGCCTCTTGGATCAGGCTACAATCCTGCGGGGTTGCCATTAGCCCTCCTTGGTGCGGCCGCCCATGCCCTTCGCCTGCCCGGCCTTCTCCGCCAGCCTCTTCAAGGTGGTGGTCACCCGCGGCATCTTGCGGGAGTCGATGTCCTTCCACTCTTTGGGAAGGGTTGCATCGTTTTCTTGAAGCCAGAGGAGATCCTCCTTCATCCTCCGGCGCCGCTCTATAACCTCCGCGGCTCCCTCGGCCTGGCGCAGCTCTTCTTCTTCGCGGTCTTTCTCGACGAGCACCTGCTGCAGTTCAGCGATCTGCCGCTCGATATCATCCCTGGAAAGGCTTTTCGTATTCATCATCGTCGCCCATGGTTTGTTGTTGAAAAAAACACCGTAGAGCGAGCACGAAGCGGAGGTCAAGCGGCGATCTCGGCGCCTTTGAGCGTCAGCGTCCAATTAGGCGCCACGCGCCCGGCCGTAGCGATTTCCGTAACGTCGCCATGACCAGATGCGGTGTCCCATCAACTCGAGTCATGCTCGCCGGACCTCCTCCTCCAGCACGCCGTGCACGGCGACCATCCGCAGATCGATTCGAAGCGGATCGCTCCCGTAATGAGTGTATATCTCACAGGGAAAGCCGTCGAAGACGTGCTGGAACACTTGATCGTCTGCGCCAATGAGCGAAAGCGCCATACGGACACGCTCTCGTTCGTCCATGGCGGTCAGGAGAGCCTTTACACCAACCATATCGTCGAGGCCAAAGCCGACCATCTGCATTTCAGGATCCGACCGCAAAGCAAAAGACCGGTAGGCCCCGCCCTGGGGTGTAAACTCGACGGGATCATTCCGCAGTTCCAGACTCTCCGGGACCAAAACCGGCTCCCACCGATTGCCGCACAGAATCTCGAGGAGAGGTATGGGCGTAATTGTCAACCGAGCAGCCTCTTCAATCAGCGGCTCAGGGACGAAGCCGGAGAAAGCTTCAAGGGGCATCGCTGAGGCCGCAACCCCAACGCCGAGCATCTTCAAGAAATCACGTCGGTTCATCCCCTGCCTCGCTTCAGGTTTGCCAAGCTGGCAGCGGATAAGGCTCGCCGCATATCCCGACGACGAGCGCTCTCCTCCGCGATCGGCCACTTGAGGCCATGCTTACGGGCGTAGGCCTCAACATCCGCAATCACGATACTGCGTTCGAGGGCAGCGCTGACCTCACCCCATGTCCTGCCATCCAGCCTCAGATAATAGGCGGCCTGCATGTCCGTGCGCCTGTCGGAGGCATTTTGCACGACGTATGGCCTGTTCATCCGCGAGATTATCACTGGCCGGTCGCGCAGGAACGATTCGACGCCATGCCGCCGCACTTGATCAAGGTAGTCGACGAGAACGAGGTTCTCTGGAGCGTCATTGCTGTGATTGCGGTCAGCGTGGAGAACCTCTAAGCCGTCTGACAGCCTCTCGCGAAGCCACGCTGGCGACCTTCCTTGATTTTCGTCCAACCATGCCCTGTGGTGTCGCCGAAGCGGACTCATCTACCCGCCTCCACGCGCTTCCACACTGGGAGTCCATGGGCGACCGCTGAGCACGCGAAGCCGACAAGACGACCTAGGCGCTTCGGAACCCCCCGATGGCGATATCGCGTGATGGTATCGCTGGACACGCCTAGACGCCGCGCTGTTTCCGCGCTTGACCAGCCCATGTGCGCCTGCCACGCCTTGAAGTCGTCTGCCGACATTTCCGACTCCTCTTTCTGCGGTCGATATACGGCATTGTGCGGATATAATCCAGCCCCTTACTCCGCATTATGCACCAGATATCTATTCACCCGGTGCCGCCTGTGAAGATCCGGCAGCGCGCCGGGCGGCTCTCCGGATTGGCGCACCACTCCGGCAGCATCTCGATCAGCCCGTTCTCCCGGGCGTAGATCTCCATGCTCGCCTTGGTGCCGTGATGGTGATGACATAAGGGAAGCAAATTCGACCATTCGTATTTCAGGTCCGGCCGGTCGACCACCGGCAGGATGTGGTCGACGACCGCCGTCAGGGAAATCCGGTCCTGCTCGGCGCACCATTTGCAAAAGGGGTTCCGACGCCTGAAAACTACCGACAGCTTATCCCACTTCGAATCGTAGCCCCTATCCCGCGGGGATCCCCGGTAGCGGCCGCGATTTTCCTTCTTCGCCACAGCCGGCGCCAGCGGCGGAAGCCACGGTCGAAACGTCGGGGGACGGCCGGATCTTGTCATCTTGCTCAAACGTCGATCGGGCAACTTTCTGGTCCATCGCTCTATACAACAGCTATCCCATTGAAACAAGAGCGTTTTTATAGGGCGTCGCCAGAGTTTTAG
>JAUYJB010000039.1 GCA_030688605.1 Hyphomicrobiales bacterium | reverse complement strand
GAGGGCGTGCAGCAGGCGCTGTTGAAGATCATGGAAGGCACCGTCGCCTCGGTGCCGCCGCAGGGCGGGCGCAAGCACCCGCAGCAGGAATTCCTGCAGGTCGACACCACCAACATATTGTTCATTTGCGGCGGTGCCTTCGCGGGCCTCGAGAAGATCATATCGGCGCGCGGGCGGGGCACGTCGATCGGCTTCGGCGCCGACGTCAAATCGGCCGACGACCGGCGCACCGGCGAGGTGCTCAAGCAAGTCGAGCCGGAGGATCTGCTGCGTTTCGGCCTGATCCCCGAATTTGTCGGCCGCGTGCCGGTGATTGCCACGCTCGACGACCTCGACGAGCCGGCCTTGATGGAGATCCTCACCGAGCCCAAGAACGCGCTCATCAAGCAGTATCAGCGCCTGTTCGAGATGGAGAACATACACCTGTCCTTCGCCGACGAGGCGATCCGCTCGATCGCCAGGAAGGCCATCGACCGCAAGACCGGCGCGCGGGGTCTGCGCTCGATCATGGAGGCGATCCTGCTCGACACCATGTTTGAACTACCGGGCCTGGAAGGCGTCGAGGAGGTGGTCATCTCCAACGAGGTCGTCGAAGGTCAGGCGCGTCCGCTGCACATCTATGCCGACCGCGCGGAGGATATCGGAACCAGCGCCTGAGGGTGTCGGGCCGGAATGTGGCCGGGTTACAACGGCATCGACGGGTTTTGCCGCCGCCGGCTTGAAGTTTCGCCTGTAAAGGGCCAACTATGCGGTGAGCGGAAAATCCGACCCACCGCCGATGAGGCCGAGTTTGGTTCTCTAAGGATCAAATGGCGTTGGTACCGGTCAGTCTCGTTCAGGGGTCAAGCGCGAGCAGCCCTCGACGGGGCACTGATCGGCTGCGGTGCGGTGCCCACGGGCCAAGAAAAGGATATTTTGCAGATGAGCGATGACAAGCCGCGTATGGTCGGCGTTCCCGGACGCAAGGGCCGCTTCCCGGTCCTGCCGCTGCGCGACATCGTGGTGTTCCCGCATATGATCGTGCCGCTGTTCGTCGGGCGCGAGAAGTCGATTCGCGCGCTCGAAGACGTCATGCGCAACGAAAAGCAGATTCTTCTGGCAACCCAGAAGAACGCCGGCGACGACAATCCGGAGCCCGATCAGATTTTTCCGATCGGCACGCTGGCGGCCGTGCTGCAGCTCCTCAAGCTGCCCGACGGAACCGTCAAGGTGCTGGTCGAGGGGCAGAGCCGGGCCAGCGTGCAGAGCTATACCGATCGCGACGACTTCTTCGAGGCCGACGCGATGCTGCTCGCCGAGGAGATCGGCGAGGCGGTCGAGGTCGAGGCGCTGGCGCGCTCGGTCATTTCCGAGTTCGAAAGCTATGTAAAGCTCAACAAGAAGGTGTCGCCCGACATTCTCGGCTCGATTTCCCAGATCGACGACTACTCCAAGCTTGCCGACACGGTGGCCTCGCATCTGGCGATCAAGATTCAGGACAAGCAGGAGATTCTCGAGGACGCCTCGGTGGCCCGGCGGCTCGAGCGGATCCTCGGCCTGATGGAGAGCGAGATTTCCGTCCTGCAGGTGGAAAAGCGCATCCGCAGCCGCGTCAAACGGCAGATGGAGAAGACGCAGCGCGAATACTATCTCAACGAGCAGATGAAGGCGATCCAGAAGGAACTCGGCGACGGCGAGCAGGGCCGCGACGAGCTGGCCGAGCTTGAAGACAAGATCGCCAAGACCAAGCTTTCCAAGGAGGCTCGCGAGAAGGCCCACAACGAGCTCAAGAAGCTGCGGCAGATGAGCCCGATGTCGGCCGAGGCGACGGTGGTGCGCAACTATCTCGATTGGCTGTTGCAGATCCCGTGGGGCAAGAAGGGCCGGATCAAGAAGGACCTGGTCGGCGCCCAGGAGATCCTCGACGCCGATCATTACGGCCTCGACAAGGTCAAGGAGCGCATCGTCGAATATCTCGCCGTGCAGAGCCGCACCAAGAAGATGCGCGGGCCGATTCTGTGCCTGGTCGGGCCGCCCGGCGTCGGCAAGACCTCGCTCGGCAAGTCGATCGCCCGCGCCACGGGCCGCGAATTCGTGCGCATGTCGCTCGGCGGCGTGCGCGACGAGGCGGAGATCCGCGGCCACCGGCGCACCTATATCGGCTCGATGCCCGGCAAGATCGTGCAGTCGATGCGCAAGGCCAAGACGGTCAACCCGCTGTTCCTGCTCGACGAGATCGACAAGATGGGCGCCGACTTCCGGGGCGATCCATCCTCGGCGCTGCTCGAGGTGCTCGATCCGGAGCAGAACAACACCTTCAACGACCATTATTTGGAGGTCGACTACGATCTCTCCAACGTGATGTTCGTGACCACGGCCAACACCCTCAACATCCCGCCGCCGCTGATGGACCGGATGGAGATCATCCGCATCGCCGGCTACACCGAGGAAGAGAAGGTGCAGATCGCCCGCCGCCACCTGATCCCCAAGGCCTACAAGGCCCACGGGCTGAAGGCCAAGGAGCTCATCTTCGACGACGAGGTGCTGCTTCACATCACGCGCCGCTACACGCGTGAGGCCGGCGTGCGCAATCTGGAGCGCGAAATCTCAACGCTGGCCCGCAAGGTGGTCAAGGAATTGATGCTCAGCAAGAAAGGCTCCGTCACCGTCACCGTCGAAACCGTGTCCGACTATCTCGGCGTGCCCAAATTCCGTTATGGCGAAGCGGAGCTGGAGGATCAGGTCGGCGTCGTCACCGGTCTCGCCTGGACCGAGTTCGGCGGCGAGCTGTTGACCATCGAGGCCGCCATGATGCCCGGCAGGGGCAAGATGACGGTCACCGGCAATCTGCGCGACGTGATGAAGGAATCGATTTCCGCCGCCAACGCCTATGTGCGCTCGCGGGCGGTCGAATTCGGCATCGAGCCGCCTCTGTTCGACCGCCGCGACATCCACGTCCACGTGCCCGAGGGGGCAACCCCCAAGGACGGCCCGTCGGCGGGCATCGCCATGGGCTGCGCCATCGTCTCGGTGATGACCGGCATTCCGGTGCGCCGCGACGTGGCGATGACCGGCGAGATCACCCTGCGCGGCCGCGTGCTGCCGATCGGCGGCCTGAAGGAGAAACTTCTCGCTGCGCTGCGCGGCGGCATCAAGAAGGTGCTGATCCCGGAAGAGAATGTGAAGGACCTCGCCGAGATTTCCGAAGAGGTCAAGAACGGGCTCGACATCACCCCGGTGGCGCGGATGGAGGACGTGCTCAAGAACGCCCTGGTGCGCCAACCGGAAGCCATCGAGTGGGAAGAGAAGTCGGCGCACGGGGAGGACAAGCCGCCGGTCGTCGCCGACGACGAGCCCTCCGGCGTGACGGCGCATTGATCGTCTTTCACGGACCAAACTGGCACTGACGAATCGGGCGGCCGCGAGCCGCCCGACGCGCTTGGCCTGGTTGACCGTCTCTTAAGCCTCCGCCACATTGGCAGAAAAAGCTTGCGATTCCTCGGTTTTTGCAGTGACCATATGGTACGGTACCGCGTTTAGCGAATCACTTGAACGTCAATCAGAAAGAGGGAATCGCCGTGAACAAGAACGAGCTGATTGCCCGCGTTGCGAACAAGACCAATATGTCGAAGTCCGCCGCGGCCGACGCTGTCGAGGCAACCTTCGCCGAAATCGAGACAGCTTTGAGAGGTGGGGACGAGGTCCGCATTGTCGGCTTCGGCAATTTCGTTGTCGCAAATCGCGCAGCCTCCATGGGGCGCAATCCGCGCACGGGCGCGGTGATCCACATTCCGGCGTCTAGGGCGCCGAAATTCCGCCCGGGCAAGGCGCTGAAGGAAGCGGTAAACCGCTAACTCCGCGATTTGATTGACTTTTTCGGTGGGCCCCGCGCGCTCCGCGCGCGGGGCCCTCTGTCCGAGTCATAAGCCGCTCCAGGATCGGGGCCGGCCATGCAAGCCCGGGGCGTGGTCCGGGCCGATGGCGGCGGCCTCCGGCGTCTCCCCGCCCAGCACCTGCATCGCTATCCGCTCTCGACCGAGCGGCGTCAGACGGGCATTCTTATGGATGTTCATCCGGTCCTCCAAGGAATCACTGAAGTCTTGCAACCTCAGCTTCCTCGCTCAGGACCGGATGGACAACCTAATGAAAGCTCACATCTAGCGCCTTGCGTTGTCGCGTGCGAGTGCGTAAATCCGCGGGTGTAAGGGGCGGTTAGCTCAGCTGGTAGAGCGCCACGTTTACACCGTGGATGTCGGGAGTTCGAGTCTCTCACCGCCCACCAGCCGGCACTCTTCGAGCTTCGGCTCGGCGGGCCGGATTCGGTCGCTTGACTTGCAACAGGGCCGTGCGTACATGAACGCCACCGCTCGCCCGGGCCCGAAGGCGCGCCGGCGATAGGGGGTGTAGCTCAGTTGGTTAGAGCGCTGGCCTGTCACGCCAGAGGCCGCGGGTTCGAGTCCCGTCACTCCCGCCAGCCTTCGTTCTCCACTACTGCCGCTTCCGATCGGACCCCGTGGGATCGATTTTCCAGCCTCTGCCCGGGCCGGGCGGAGGGCTCCAAGGCTTGCCCGGCCGCGGGATTGTCCGGCGCAGAACGGCGATGCATGATGCACTCCCATGCCGATGAAGATCGCCGCGCACGGGATACTGGTCATCAAGCTGGGTGCGTTCGGGGATGTGATCCTGTCCGCAGGCGCGCTGCGCGACATAAGGGCCAATCATCCGAATGCCCGGATCACCGCCCTCACAACGCCCGCCTACGAGCGGATCATGGAGCGTTGCCCCTTCGTCGATGCCGTAGAAATCGACCCGCGCGCGCCGCGTATCGCGCTGGGGCCGCTTCTCGATCTCAGGCGGCGGCTTCGCGCCGGCGGCTACGACATGGTCTACGACCTGCAGAACAGCGGCCGGACCCGGTTCTACCGTCGCTTCATGTTGCCCCGAACGCCCTGGTCGGGAAAGGCAGCCGGCTGCAGCCATCCATATACTGCCGCCAATCCGGAACGGATCCCGGTCCTCGACCGGCTGGCCGGGCAACTTGCCGAGGCTGGCCTGAAGGTCGCCCATGCCGGCCGGCCCGACGTCTCGTGGATGGCCGACGACCCAAGCGGGATTTTGGAGCAGGCGGGTGTCAGCGATGGATTCATTCTGCTCGTTCCGGGAAGCGCTGCCCGGCATCCGCAAAAACGATGGCCCGGTTACGCCGCGCTTGCGCGCCGGCTCCTCGCCGAGGGCCATCAGGTCATTACCGCTCCGGGATCGGACGAACTCGATCTGTGCCGCGCCATTCCGGGCATCATGCTGTTGGACAATGGCGCGCCGGTCGATTTCTTCAAGCTCGCCGGGCTCGCCATACGGGCGCGCTTCGTGGTCGGCAACGATACCGGGCCGACGCATCTGGCCGCCCACGCCGGAGCCAGGGGACTGGCGCTCTACGGTACGCCTACGGCGGCCGTCACGTGCATCGATCGCCGCTTCAAGGTCATCGAGGTCCCCGACCTGAGGACCTTGACCGTGGAGACGGTCTATGCCGCCGTTCGCGCGGAACTTGATCAGGGAGCGTAGGATTTTTCCTCGACGATGCGCGCGCCGGTCAGCGCGTTGATGCGCCGTTTCAAGGCGGAACGGCGGTCATTCTGCTTGTAGACGGAGCGGGCCAACCGCACGAACCGATCGCCGAACTCACCCGTCCGCTCGCAGCGGCGGATGTCGTCCTCGATGTCCCACAAGGCTTGGTTGATGCGTTTGAGCTCTTCCTCAAGGTGGTCGAGCTCGGCGCTCGCCGGCAGGCTGCGCGCACGCGCGCGCCGCAGCATGTCGAGTTCGCGCCGGATGTTGACAAGCTTGGTGGCGTCGGTCATGCGCTCGGTCTTGATCCGCAGGATCGTGATCTTGTCGATCAGCTCTCCGGCCCCTGCCTCGATCATGATCCGCGCGCCGTCTACAGGGCTCACGC
This sequence comes from Hyphomicrobiales bacterium, assembly GCA_030688605.1. Lineage (NCBI taxonomy): Bacteria > Pseudomonadati > Pseudomonadota > Alphaproteobacteria > Hyphomicrobiales > Hyphomicrobiales bacterium. The sequence continues at coordinate 43,915 of JAUYJB010000039.1, read as the reverse complement.
AATCCCTCCCCCGCCTGCAACCGGCCCGGCGCCGGCGGGCCGCATGATAGATCAGCCCTGCCGCCGGGACCAGCCGCCGGCGTATGAAGCTCCAAGGCTCCGGCGAACTGCAAGGCCCTCCGGGCCTGTATCCTCGTCTTTCACATTACTTTATTGATCGTTTCGCGCCTTGGTATATGTCATCCAAGCGGAAATAGAACTGCTATCCGCCACTTTCTCAATACTGGCGTTGCTTAACCGCTCGCATAAAGGACGACGTATTTCCATAGGGCAGATCCGCGCGAATCCCACCGGACTCCCGGCTCGGAAAGAATTCAAAAAAGTGGGAGATGGTTGCCCATCTCCCCAAGTGCCGGACAGGACTTCTCGGCCGCCTTGGTGTGGCGTTGCCGAGGCGCTTCGCATCTCGTGTTTACCTCGTATAGCCTATTTTGTTCAATTCAGTCTGGACATCGTGGCCATTGCGAGGAAATTCGTCATTCGGCCGCAACGGCGGTTGCAGCAAGGGCAGGCGCATTGCTGATTCCAGTGCGTGGCCAAGTTGAAACATTCTGGCCAACAACCGCGCCACCCGCGCGGCACTGATCCTACGCCCGCGCCGGGTTCTCCTTACGCCTGAACCGCGCACCCAACCGGACTTGGCGCGCACTCGACCGAACCTGTCATGTGCCCGAACGCGTCGGCACATATGCCGCTCCTTCGGCCACCAGACCGATCGCACCTGCACTCTGTTCTGCCTGAACGCCACCGATCATGCCGTATTCGTCGACAGCCTGCTTCAGAAACGTGTGTCTTTCTCCCCGGCGCACGATATGGATTACGCTGTCGACATGACGACAGAATATACGTTCGAACATGCCCGCGTCCGTTTTGACTCACCGCCTATATCCGTCCGGCTGCGGTGTTGCATCTATTATCGGCTCATAATTTAACATATTAATTCGATTTTCGGGAGGCAGTTAACGAGATGCCACCATTTGTCATCGGATGGCGGGAAAGCCGCCAGGAGGAGCGAAGGCAAGATCCGCATGTCGAAGCGATCGTGACGCGGGGATCAGGTATCGCCGATTCGCTGAGTTATTCGCGCTGCAACGCGATGCGCCGTCATTTCATTCCACATTCCATAGATCCGGCCATTTAACCGGCGGATGTCCTAGCATCGGTTGCGACGCATGGGCGCAGCCGAATCTGCCGCTTCGGAGGGTAGGCTCGCTTGCCTAGCCGGCGGCCCTGCGCTAGAGCATTGTCCGGTCAAAAGGGATCGATCGAGTGGGTCAAATCGGGTTGTCCGGCAACGGGCGGACGGGTTGCGCCGCGGCTCGATCTGGCGCAACGTGTAGGCGGCGGTCGGGGTACTGCCAGGCCGGGCGCAGCTGAGGGCGGCTCGGAGTTCTTGCCAAGGGTTTTGAATGCACGACCTGGTAATCGACTATCTGCCAATCGTCATTTTCATCGGCGTCGCCTTGGTTATTGCGCTGGCACTGCTGGTCGCGCCGTTCCTGGTCGCCTACAAGCAGCCCGACCCGGAAAAGCTGTCGGCCTATGAGTGCGGCTTCAACGCCTTCGACGATGCGCGCATGAAGTTCGACGTGCGCTTCTATCTGGTCGCCATCTTGTTCATCATTTTCGATCTTGAGGTTGCCTTCCTGTTTCCCTGGGCCGCCGCGTTCAAGGCGGTCGGCTGGTTCGGCTTCTGGTCGATGATGGTGTTTCTGGGCGTTCTGACCATCGGCTTCGTTTACGAATGGCGTAAGGGAGCGTTGGAATGGGACTAGGCTATATGTCGCGGCCGGGAGTTGCGCCCCCGGCCAAGAAGCTGCTCGATCCGCACGCCGTTCCGGCTGATGCCGAGGATACCTTCTTTACCGAGGTCGACGCGGGGCTGGCCGACAAGGGCTTCATCGTCACCTCGACGGATGAATTGATCACCTGGGCGCGGACCGGCTCACTGATGTGGATGACATTCGGGCTGGCCTGCTGCGCGGTCGAAATGATCCAGATGGCGATGCCGCGCTATGACTGCGAGCGGTTCGGCTTTGCCCCGCGCGCGAGCCCCCGACAGTCCGACGTGATCATCGTCGCCGGCACGCTGACCAACAAGATGGCGCCGGCCTTCCGCAAGGTCTACGACCAGATGCCGGAGCCGCGCTACGTCATCTCCATGGGCAGTTGCGCCAATGGCGGCGGCTACTATCACTATTCCTACTCGGTGGTGCGCGGCTGCGACCGGGTCGTGCCGGTGGACATCTACGTGCCTGGCTGCCCGCCGACCGCCGAGGCGCTGCTTTATGGCGTTCTCTTGCTGCAAAAGAAGATCCGCCGCACTGGGACAATCGAACGCTGATCGGCCCGGCACACCATTGCAAGGCCCCGGAACCCCGCTATGGACGAGACGCTGAAGGAACTCGGCGAATACATCAAAACGGCCTTGGGCGGCGACGTCGCCGCGTACACGGTGGCCCATGGCGAGCTGACCGTGTCGGTGAGCGCGGCGGCCATCCTCAAGGTGCTCAAGTTCCTGCGCGACGACACGAGTTGCCAGTTCGATTGCCTGATCGATATCTGCGGCGTCGATTATCCCGGCCGCGAGAAGCGATTCGACGTCGTCTATCATCTGTTGTCTCCGGTGCAGAATCAGCGCATCCGCGTCAAGCTGGTGACCGACGACACGGAGCCCGTGGCAAGCGTGGTCTCCCTGTTTCCCGCCGCCGACTGGTACGAGCGCGAGGCCTTTGACCTTTACGGCATCCTGTTTTCCGGCCATCCGGACCTGCGGCGGATTCTCACCGACTACGGCTTCGAGGGCCATCCGCTGCGGAAGGACTTCCCGCTCACCGGCTTTGTCGAGGTGCGTTACGACGACGAGCTCAAGCGGGTCGTCTACGAGCCCGTGAGGCTGGAGCAGGAATTGCGCAGCTTCGACTTCCTCAGCCCCTGGGAAGGGCCGGACTATCTGCTGCCCGGCGACGAGAAGGCGAGCCGATGACCATGGAGCTCACCCGTGGCTGAGGCCGAAATCCGCAACTTCACCATCAATTTTGGCCCGCAGCACCCCTCGGCCCACGGCGTGCTGCGCATGCTGATGGAACTCGACGGCGAGGTCATCGAGCGGTGCGACCCGCATATCGGCCTGTTGCACCGGGGCACCGAGAAGCTGATCGAGCACAAGACCTATTTGCAGGCCATTCCGTATTTCGACCGGCTCGACTATTGGGCGCCGATGAACCAGGAGCACGCTTTTGCGCTCGCCGTGGAAAGGCTGCTCGGCATCACCGTGCCCAAGCGCGGCCAGCTCATCCGCGTGCTCTATTCGGAGATCGGCCGGCTGCTGTCGCATCTCCTCAATATCGCCTCGCTCGCGCTCGATGTCGGCGCGCTGACCCCGCCGCTGTGGGGCTATGAGGAACGCGAGAAGCTGATGATCTTCTATGAGCGCGCCTCCGGGGCGCGCCTGCACGCCGCCTATTTCCGACCCGGCGGGGTGCATCAGGACCTGCCGCAGAAGCTCGTCGACGATATCGGCGAATTCTGCGATCCGTTCCTGAAGGCGGTCGACGAAATCGAGGTGCTGCTCACCGACAACCGCATCTTCAAGCAGCGCAACGTCGATATCGGCGTCATCAAGCTCGACGAGGCTTGGGCGCGGGGATTTTCCGGCGTCATGGTGCGCGGCTCGGGCGCCGCTTGGGACCTGCGCCGGGCGCAGCCCTATGAGTGCTATTCCGAGCTCGACTTCGACATCCCGGTCGGCAAAAACGGCGACTGCTACGACCGCTATCTGATTCGCCTGGAAGAGATGCGCCAGTCGATCCGCATCATGCGCCAATGCATCGACAAGCTGAACTCGCCGGAAGGGGCGGGGCCGGTCTCCCACCCCGACCACAAGATCGTGCCGCCCAAGCGCGGCGAGATGAAGCGCTCCATGGAGGCGCTGATCCACCACTTCAAGCTCTATACCGAGGGCTACCGGGTGCCGGAGGGCGAAGTGTACGCCGCCGTCGAGGCGCCGAAGGGCGAATTCGGCGTCTATCTGGTCTCCGACGGCAGCAACAGGCCCTACCGCTGCAAGATCCGCGCGCCCGGCTTCCCGCATCTGCAGGCGATCCACTTCCTCAGCAAGGGCCACATGCTGGCCGACATGACGGCGATTATCGCCACCATCGATATCGTCTTCGGGGAGGTCGATCGGTGAGCGTGTCGGGAGACACTGGAAGAACCTCCCCCAGCAAGGGGGAGGTCGGCCCGCAGGGCCGGGTGGGGGTTGGTCGACGCTTCACGCGCACTCGCGCTGCGACCGCGTCCGCGCGACGACTGCGGCAAGATATGACCGACGCGGAACGGAGACTGTGGCGCTCGCTCAAAGGCGGACAAATGGAGGGCCATTCGTTTCGTCGCCAGCATCCCGTCGGCCGCTATGTCTTGGATTTCTATTGCGCGCCTCTTGCGCTGGCGGTGGAGCTCGACGGCGGACAGCACGGTGAACCGGCAGTGTTGAAAAGAGACGTGCGTCGTGAGGACTGGCTCAAAGGCAAAGGTATCCGGGTGCTGAGATTCTGGAATGGCGACGTGATGAACGGGTTTGACGGCGTGCTGGAGGCCATTCGTCGCGAAGTTCTGCAATTGGCGGGCAACACCAGGACCCCCACCCTGACCCTCCCCCTTGCAGGGGGAGGGAATGAGACGGAGGTCGACCGGTGAGCGTGCGACGTCTCCACCCGGAGCAGCCGGCCAAGTTCGCGTTCACGCGCGAGAATCTCGCCTGGGCGAGGGCGCAGATCAAGAAATACCCGGCCGGCAAGCAGGCCTCCGCCGTGATCCCGCTGATGTGGCGCGCCCAGGAGCAACACCAGGGCTGGCTGCCCGAGCCGGCGATCCGCTACGTCGCCGACATGCTCGACATGCCCTATATCCGGGCGCTGGAGGTTGCCACCTTCTACACCATGTTCCATCTCGAGCCGGTGGGCCGGAAGGCGCATGTGCAGGTCTGCGGCACGACGCCGTGCATGCTGCTCGGCGCAGGCGAGCTCATCAAGGTCTGCCGGAAGCGCATCGCCGAGCAGCCGCATGCGCTCTCCGCCGCCGGCGACTTCTCCTGGGAGGAGGTCGAATGCCTTGGCGCCTGCGTCAACGCGCCGATGATCCAGGTCGCAAGCGACACCTATGAGGACCTGACGGCGGAGATCTTCGAAACGATCCTGGATCAACTGGCGGCCGGCAAGAAGCCGAAGCCGGGGCCGCAGAGTGCGCGGCATTCGTCGGAGCCGGCAGGCGGCCTGACGACGCTGCTGAACGGCGCAGCCACGGGCGCAAAGAAGGCGGTCGCGGCGAAAACGGCAGCCAGGAGGGCCCCGGCACGGAAGGCTCCGGCAAGAAAGCCGGCCGTGAAGCCGGGCAAGGCGAAGTGAAGGCGAACCAGACGATGCTTAGCGACAAGGACCGCATCTTCACCAACCTTTACGGCCTCCACAGCCCCGGCCTGAAGGCGGCGAAAATACGCGGCGCCTGGAACCGCACCAAGACGATTCTGCAAAAGGGCCACGACTGGATCATCGAGGAGGTCAAGGCCTCGGGACTGCGCGGCCGCGGCGGCGCCGGCTTTCCGACCGGACTGAAATGGTCGTTCATGCCCAAGCAGTCCGATGGCAGGCCGCACTATCTCATTGTCAATGCTGATGAATCTGAGCCCGGCACCTGCAAGGACCGGGACATCATGCGCCACGATCCGCACATCCTCATCGAAGGCAGCCTGATGTCCGGCTTCGCCATGCGCGCGCACACCGCCTACATCTATGTGCGCGGCGAGTTCATTCGCGAGCGGGAGGCGCTGCAGAAGGCGATCGATGAGGCCTACGAGACCAAGCTCATCGGCAAGAACAACGTGCATGACTGGGATTTCGACATTCTCATCCATCACGGCGCCGGCGCCTATATCTGCGGCGAGGAGACGGCGCTGCTCGAAAGCCTCGAGGGCAAGAAGGGCATGCCGCGCCTCAAGCCGCCGTTTCCGGCCAATGTCGGCCTTTATGGCGCGCCGACCACGGTCAACAATGTCGAAACCATCGCCGCGGTTCCGGAAATCCTGCGCCGCGGCGCGAGTTGGTTTTCGGGCATCGGCCGGCCCAACAATACCGGCACCAAGCTGTTCTGCATTTCCGGCCACGTCAACCAGCCCTGCAATGTCGAGGAGGAGATGGGGATCACCCTGCGCGAGCTTCTCGACAAGCACGCCGGCGGCGTGCGCGGCGGCTGGGACAATCTGCTCGCGGTCATCCCCGGCGGCTCGTCGGTGCCTTGCGTTCCGGCCGGCGAATGCGGCCAGCTGCGCATGGATTTCGACGGTCTGCGCGACAAGAAGTCGGCGCTTGGGACCGCCGGCGTCATCGTCATGGACAAGTCGACCGATATCATCCGCGCCATTTCGCGCATCGCCTATTTCTACAAGCATGAGAGCTGCGGCCAGTGCACGCCGTGCCGCGAAGGCACCGGCTGGATGTGGCGGGTCCTCGAGCGGATGGCGCGCGGCGAAGCGGAAAAGCGCGAGATCGACATGTTGATGGACGTAACCCGGCAGGTGGAGGGTCACACGATCTGCGCGCTCGGCGACGCCGCCGCCTGGCCGGTGCAGGGGCTCATCCGCCATTTCCGCGATGAGATCGAGGCGCGTATCGACAGTCATGCCGCCAGCTCGAAGGCGGAAGGCCGGGTCAAGCAAGCGGCGGAATAGGAGGACGGACCATGATGTGGAATGGATATGGTGGTGGATTCGGTTTCTTCTGGCTGATCGTCTACATCCTGGTGCTGGTGATTCCGATCGCCAGGATCCTGGGGCGGCTGGGCTTCAACCAATGGTGGTCGATGGTGGCGGTCATTCCCCTCGTGAATGTGATCTTTCTGTGGATTCTCGCCTATGCCGACTGGCCGCGCGGCGGCCGGGCGACTTAAGCGGGCATCAAGTTTGACGATTTGTCGGACGGTAGCAGGGATTAGATGGAAACGCTCATGCCAATCCTGAAGATCGACGGCCAGGAGATCGAGGTCCCGAGCGGCATCACGCTGTTGCAGGCGTGCGAGATGGCCGGCGCCGAGATCCCGCGTTTCTGTTTCCACGAGCGGCTGTCGATCGCCGGCAATTGCCGCATGTGCCTGGTCGAATGGGTCGGCGCGCCGAAGCCGCAGGCAAGTTGCGCACTCTCCGTCAATGAGCTGCGCCCTAACCGCGACGGCTCGCCGGCCGACATCCGCACCAACTCGCCGCTGGTCAAGAAGGCGCGCGAGGGGGTGATGGAGTTCCTGCTCATCAACCATCCGCTCGACTGCCCGATCTGCGACCAGGGCGGGGAGTGCGATCTGCAGGACCAGGCCATGGCCTACGGCATCGACTCTTCGCGCTTCCACGAAAACAAACGCGCGGTGGAGGACAAGTATATCGGCCCGCTGGTCAAGACCATCATGACCCGGTGCATCCATTGCACCCGCTGCATCCGCTTCGCCACCGAGGTCGCCGGCGTTCCGGACCTCGGCGCCATCGGCCGCGGCGAGGACATGGAGGTAACCACCTATCTGGAAAGCGCCATGGGCTCGGAATTGCAGGGCAACGTCATCGACCTGTGCCCGGTCGGCGCGCTGACCTCCAAGCCCTATGCGTTCGCAGCCCGGCCGTGGGAGCTCGACAAGACCGAATCGATCGACGTGATGGATGCGGTCGGCAGCAACATCCGCGTCGACACCCGCGGCCGTGAGGTGATGCGCATCCTGCCGCGGCTCAACGAGCAGGTGAACGAGGAGTGGATCTCCGACAAGACCCGTTTCGTCTGCGACGGTCTGAGGGTCCAGCGCCTCGACCAGCCCTATGTGCGCAAGAGCGGCAAGCTGCGGCCGGCGAGCTGGCCGGAAGCGTTTTCCGCCATCGCCGAAGCGGTCGGGAAATCGGCGCCTGACAGGATCGCCGCCATAGCCGGGGATCTGGCGAGCGCCGAGGAGCTGTTTGCCTTCAAGGACCTGATGGGCCGGCTCGATGTTTCGAGCCTCGACTGCCGTCAGGACGGCGCGGCCCTCGACCCGGCTTTCGGTCGCGCCGGCTACCTGTTCAATGCCACCATCGAGGGCATCGAGGCGGCCGATGCGCTGTTGCTGGTCGGCACGAACCCGCGTATCGAGGCATCCCTGGTCAACGCCCGCATCCGCAAGCGCTGGCGCATGGGGAATTTTCCCATCGGCGTCATCGGCGGCGTCGCCGGGGGCGGGGTCGATCTGACCTATGACTACGACTATCTCGGCGCCGGCGCCGACACCCTCGCCGACCTTGCCGACGGCAATGGCCGCTTCGCCAAACTGCTGCAGCAGGCGCAAAGGCCGCTTATCGTCGTCGGCCAGGGGGCGCTCGCGCGTCCCGACGGCGCTGCAATCCTCAGCCTTGCCGCCAAGGCCGCGACCGGTTTCGGGGCCGTTTCGCAAAGCTGGAACGGGTTTTCGGTGCTGCATACCGCGGCTGCCCGCGTTGCCGGGCTCGATCTCGGTCTCGTGCCGGGCCCAAGCGGGCGCGATACCGCCGGCATCCTGGAGGGCGCGGCGAAAGGCGAAATCGACATGGTCTTCCTGCTCGGCGCCGACGAGATTCCCGCCGGCAGGCTTGGCGACGCCTTCATCGTCTATCAGGGCAGCCATGGCGACCGTGGCGCCCACCGCGCCAACGTTATTCTGCCGGGCGCCGCCTATACCGAGAAGTCCGCCACTTACGTGAATACCGAGGGGCGGGTGCAGCTTGCCGCCCGCGCCGCCTTCCCGCCGGGCGACGCGCGCGAGGACTGGGCGATTCTGCGAGCGCTGTCCGAAGCGCTCGGCCACAGGCTTGCTTACGACAATCTCGAGGCCCTGCGCGCGGCGATGTATGAGGCGCACCCGCATCTTGCCGATATCGACACCATTCTGCCCGGCGATCCGTCAGACGTCACGCGGCTCGCCAAGGCGGGCGGGCACACCGACAAGGCGCCGTTCACGGGTCCGATCGCCGATTTCTATCTCACCAATCCCATTGCCCGCGCCTCCGCCGTCATGGCCGAACTGAGCGGGTTGGCGCGGGGACGCTCCACGGAAGTGACGGGCACCGATGGCTGATATCTTCTGGACCTACATCCTGCCGGCGCTCATCATCGCCATTGAGAGCCTGGTGCTGATGACGGTGCTGCTGATCGCCATCTCCTTCCTGCTCTATGGCGACCGCAAGATCTGGGCGGCGGTGCAGATGCGCCGCGGACCCAATGTCGTCGGCCCGTGGGGCGTGCTGCAGTCCTTCGCCGATTTCATCAAATTCGTGCTCAAGGAGCCGATCATCCCCTCCGGCGCCAACCAGGGCGTGTTCCTGCTGGCGCCGCTGGTGACCACCGTCTTGGCGCTGTCGGCGTGGGCCGTGGTGCCGGTCGGCGAATGGATCGACGGCAGGGTCCTGGTCATCGCCGACATCAATGTCGGCATCCTCTACCTGTTCGCCATCTCATCGCTCGGCGTCTACGGCATCATCATGGGCGGCTGGGCCTCGAACTCGAAATATCCGTTCCTCGGCGCGCTGCGCTCGGCGGCCCAGATGGTCTCCTACGAGGTGTCCATCGGCTTCGTCATCATCACCGTCCTGTTGTGCGTCGGCTCGCTCAACCTGACCGACATCGTCGTCGCCCAGAAGACCGGGCTTGCCGACATGATCGGCCTGCCGTGGCTCAGCTTCCTGAACTGGTTCTGGCTGCCGCTGTTTCCGATGTTCATCGTCTTCTTCATTTCGGCGCTCGCCGAGACCAACCGGCCGCCCTTCGACCTGCCGGAGGCGGAATCGGAGCTCGTCGCCGGCTACATGGTGGAATATTCCTCCACCCCGTATCTGCTGTTCATGCTCGGGGAATATGTCGCCATCGTGCTGATGTGCGCCCTGATCTCGATCCTGTTCCTCGGTGGCTGGATGTCGCCGCTCGACATCGTGCCGTTCACCTGGGTGCCGGGGGTCATCTGGTTCACGATCAAGATCTGCGCCCTGTTCTTCATGTTCGCCATGGTCAAGGCCTTTGTGCCGCGCTACCGCTACGACCAGCTCATGCGGCTCGGCTGGAAGGTGTTTCTGCCGCTGTCGCTCGGCATGGTGGCGGTGGTGGCGCTGGTTCTGCAGCTGACCGGCTGGGCGGCATGAGGAGGGGCGCGGACATGAGCGGCGCATTCGAAGGCCCGGGACTGATCGGCGGCCTCGTGGGGCTTGCCTTCGGCGTTGCCGACTGGCTGATCTTTACCCTTCTCATCGTGCCCAAGCTCGAGGAGTCCGCCCGCCAGGACGCCTGGAAGGGGCGGAAGCGCGCCACCTCGCTGCCGGTCCTGCGGGCTGCCTTCCTGTTGTCCTGCTTCGTCGCCCTTCCCATCGTAGGCTATGTGGTGGGGCGGCTTGTCCTGCCGAATTTCGGCATCGCGGCGGGGGGTTAGGAGCGGTCGGATGAGCAGGATAACCCAAGCCGTCAACGCGCTGTTTCTCAAGGAGTTCGTCTTGGCGTTCGTCCTGTCGATGCGCTATTTCTTCAGGGCCAAGCCGACCATCAACTATCCGTTCGAGAAGGGGCATCTGAGCCCGCGCTTCCGCGGCGAGCACGCGCTGAGGCGCTATCCCAACGGCGAGGAGCGCTGCATCGCCTGCAAACTCTGCGAAGCGATCTGCCCGGCCCAGGCGATCACCATCGAGGCGGGCCCGCGGCGCAACGACGGCACCCGGCGCGCCACTCGCTACGACATCGACATGGTCAAGTGCATCTATTGCGGCTTTTGCCAGGAAGCCTGCCCGGTCGACGCCATCGTCGAGGGACCGAACTTCGAATATTCGGTGGAGACGCGCGAGGAGCTTTATTACGACAAGGAAAAGCTGCTCGCCAACGGCGACCGCTGGGAGCGCGAGATCGCCCAGAACCTGGCGCTCGACGCGCCGTACAAGTGAACCGGCCGGGCAGGGGATGATACGGGGGCGCGACAGCACATGATCCTGACCGGGGTCTTCTTCTATCTATTCGCCGCCCTCGTCCTCGCCGCCGGCGTGATGGTGATCGCCGCGCGCAATCCGGTGCACGCGGTCCTGTTCCTGATCGTCGCCTTCTTCAACTCCGCCGGCCTGTTCGTGCTGATGGGGGCGGAGTTCATCGCCATGATCCTGCTCATCGTCTATGTCGGCGCGGTGGCTGTGCTGTTCCTGTTCGTGGTGATGATGCTCGACATCGACTTTGTCGAGCTCAAACAGGGATTCCTGCAATATCTGCCGATCGGCGCGCTGATCGGCCTGATGCTGCTGGTCGAGCTGTTCCTCGTCGTCGGGTCCTGGGTGCTCGCGCCGCAGTTTGCCGAGATGATCGCGGCGCCGACGCCGCCCATCGCCGACATCTCCAATACCGAGGCAATCGGCCGCATCCTGTACACGAAATACGTCTATTTCTTCCAGACCGCCGGCCTCATCCTTCTGGTCGCCATGGTCGGCGCCATCGTGCTGACCTTGCACCATAAGGTCGGCGTCAAGCGCCAGAGCGTCGCCGAGCAGATTGCGCGCGACCCGGCGACCGCCATCGAAATCAAGAAGGTCGAGCCCGGCAAGGGCATCTGAGACGAGGGGGATCAGAGGCACATGATCATCGGTCTGTCGCACTATCTCGCCGTCGCCGCGATCCTGTTCACGCTCGGTATTTTCGGCATCTTCGTGAATCGCAAGAACGTCATCGTGATTCTGATGTCGATCGAGCTGATGCTGCTGGCCGTCAACATCAACCTGGTCGCCTTTTCCGCCCATCTCGGCGACCTCGTCGGCCAGGTCTTCGCCATGCTGGTGCTCACGGTGGCTGCCGCGGAAGCCGCCATCGGGCTGGCCATCCTGGTCGTTTTCTACCGCAACCGCGGCTCGATCGCGGTTGTGGATATCAACATGTTGAAAGGGTAGGGCCTGTTGACAGTTATCTTGCGAGGTCTGGTTTGAGCGAAATCGGTGCGAGGCCAGGAGTGAGGACGATGGACATGCAGCGCATATTCGAGGACGAGGGACGCCGCCTCGCGCCGATTGCGCCAAATCCCGCAGGGACGGGGCCCCTTTTCCCGCCGGCGGCGTCGAAGACGCCTTGTGGTGGGATGGCACCACGGCGGCGCCTGCTCCTGGCGGGCGGAAAAATCGGCTCCCGCCAGTCCCGCAACATAACTGTCAACAGGCCCTAGGCTAGGCATGTATTCGGCCATCGTCTTCCTGCCGCTCATCGCCGCGATCATCGCCGGATTCTTCGGCCGGTTCATCGGCGCGCGCGGCGCCGAACTGGTCACCTGCTTCGCGGTCACCCTTTCCGCCATTCTATCCTGGTACGCCTTTTTCGATGTCGGCTTCGGAGCGGAGACGGCGCGCATCACGGTCGCGCGCTGGCTTACGTCCGACGCCTTGCAAGTCGACTGGGCCTTCCGCATCGACACCCTGACCGTGGTCATGCTCGCTACCGTCAACACCATTTCCGGCCTGGTGCACTGGTATTCCATCGGCTACATGCAGCACGACCCGCACCGGCCGCGCTTCTTCGCCTATCTGTCGATGTTCACCTTCGCCATGCTGATGCTGGTGACGGCGGACAATTTTCTGCAGCTTTTCTTCGGCTGGGAGGGGGTCGGACTTGCCTCTTATCTGCTGATCGGATTCTGGTATCTGCGGCCGTCCGCCAACGCCGCCGCGATCAAGGCGTTCATCGTCAACCGCATCGGCGATTTCGGCTTCGCGCTGGGCATTTTCGCCATCTTTCTCGTCTTCGGCACCATTTCCTACGAAGAGGTCTTCACCAACGCGCCGTTATTGCCGGAGAGCCTGCGAACCATGACCTTCCTGTCCTGGCAGGTCGACACCATCACCGTCATCTGCCTGCTGCTGTTCATGGGCGCCATGGGCAAGTCGGCGCAGTTCCTGCTGCACACCTGGCTTCCCGACGCCATGGAGGGTCCGACCCCGGTCTCCGCCCTGATCCATGCCGCGACCATGGTCACCGCCGGCGTCTTCATGGTGGCGCGGCTGTCGCCGCTGTTCGCGCTGTCGGAAACGGCGCTGATGATGGTCACCATCGTCGGCGCCACCACTGCCTTCTTCGCCGCCACCGTCGGCATCGCCCAGAACGACATCAAGCGGGTCATCGCCTATTCGACCTGCTCGCAGCTCGGCTACATGTTCGTGGCGCTCGGCGTCGGCGCCTATTCGGTCGGCATCTTCCACCTGTTCACCCACGCCTTCTTCAAGGCGCTGCTGTTCCTCGGCTCCGGCTCGGTCATCCATGCCATGTCCGACGAGCAGGACATGCGCAACATGGGCGGCCTGAGACGGCTCATTCCGGCCACCTACTGGCTGATGGTGATCGGTACATTGGCGCTCACCGGCTTCCCGCTGACCGCCGGCTATTTCTCCAAGGACGCGGTCATCGAAGCGGCTTACGCGGCGGGCTCCGACTGGGCCTATTACGGCTTCCTGACGACGGTGATCGCCGCCTTCCTGACCTCGCTCTATTCCTGGCGGCTGATCTTCATGACCTTCCACGGCCGCTCGCGCGCCTCGCCCGAGGTGCTCGGCCACGTCCATGAATCGCCGCTGGTCATGCTGGTTCCCCTCGGCGTGCTGGCGGCGGGCGCGCTTTTCGCCGGTTTCCTGTTCGAGGGCCTGTTCATCGGCGAGGGGTTCGAGCCGTTCTGGCGCGAATCCTTGGCGGCGGCCGGCGGCATCGAGATCCTGGAAGCCATGCATCACGTGCCGGAGTGGGTCTTCTGGTCGCCGACGGTGATGATGGCGGCGGGCTTCGTCATCGCCTGGGGCTGCTATATCCTCTTCCCCGGCCTGCCAACGGTACTCGCCAGATGGTTCCGGCCCGTCTACCTGTTCCTGCTCAACAAGTGGTATTTCGACGAGCTTTACGACCTCCTGTTTGTACGCACGGCCAAGGGCCTCGGCCATTTCCTGTGGCGCCAGGGCGACGGCTGGCTGATCGACGGTTTCGGGCCTGACGGCATCTCGGCGCGGGTCCTCGACGTCACCCGCGGCGCCGTGCGGCTGCAGACCGGCTATGTCTATCACTATGCCTTCGCCATGCTGATCGGCGTCGCGGCGCTGATCACCTGGTACATGTTCTGGGGAGGCGTGCACTGATGTCCTTCGGGCCGATCCTCTCGCTGATCACCTGGCTGCCGCTGGTCGGGACAGCGTTTATCTTCGTCGTAAGGGGCCGCGACGAGGCGGCCGACACGGCAGCGCGGCGCATCGCGCTGATGACGACGACGATCACGTTCCTTCTGTCGCTTACCGTGTGGATCGGCTTTGATCCGGGCACCGCCGAGTTCCAGTTCGTCGAGCGCTATGAGTGGCTCGGCGGCACCATCGCCTATCACATGGGGGTGGACGGCATCTCGATGCTGTTCGTCATTCTGACCACCTTCCTGATGCCGCTGTGCATCCTGGCGAGCTGGGAGGCGATCACCGACCGGGTGAAGGAATATATGATTGCTTTCCTGGTGCTCGAGACGCTGATGATCGGCGTCTTCACCGCGCTCGACCTGGTGCTCTTCTACCTGTTCTTCGAGGGCGGGCTGATCCCGATGTTCCTGATCATCGGCGTCTGGGGCGGCCAGCGGCGCGTCTATGCCAGCTTCAAGTTCTTCCTCTATACGCTGGCAGGCTCCGTTCTGATGCTGCTCGCCATAATGGCAATGTATTGGCAGGCAGGCACCACCGACATCCCGACGCTGCTGGCGCATCGGTTTCCGGGCAATATGCAGACTTGGCTGTGGCTTGCCTTCTTCGCCTCATTCGCCGTCAAGCTGCCGATGTGGCCGGTGCACACCTGGCTTCCCGACGCCCATGTCGAGGCGCCGACGGCGGGCTCGGTCATCCTTGCCGCCATTCTGCTGAAGATGGGCGGTTATGGCTTCCTGCGCTTCTCGCTGCCGATGTTTCCGCTGGCGTCGGACGTTTTCACGCCGTTCGTCTTCACCCTTTCGGTGGTCGCCATCATCTACACCTCGCTGGTGGCGCTGATGCAGGACGACATGAAGAAGCTGATCGCCTATTCGTCGGTCGCCCATATGGGCTTCGTGACCATGGGCATTTTCACCCTGACCTTTCAGGGCTTGCAGGGGGGCATCTTCCAGATGCTCTCGCACGGCCTCGTCTCGGCCGCTTTGTTCCTCTGCGTCGGCGTTGTCTATGACCGCATGCACACGCGCCAAATCGCCGCCTATGGCGGTCTCGTCAACCGCATGCCGGTCTATGCCTTCACTTTCATGGTGTTCACGCTCGCCAATGTCGGATTGCCCGGCACGAGCGGCTTCATCGGCGAGCTCCTGACGCTGATCGGGGCCTTCAAGGTCAACACATGGGTCGCGTTCCTGGCTACGACCGGCGTCATCCTGTCGGCGGCCTATGCGCTGTGGCTCTACCGCCGCGTCGTCTACGGGGCGCTGGAAAAGGAGAGCCTGAAGCTGATCACCGACATGACTCCGCGCGAGGTCGCAGTCATGGCGCCATTGATCCTGCTCACCGTCCTGTTCGGCTTTTATCCCTCGCCGCTCATCGACGTAACGGAGGTCTCGGTGCGGAACCTGATCGACAATTACCAAGCAGCGCTCGCCGCCGCCGACGCGGTCAGCGTCGCGGTGCGCTGACAGGAGATCGACAGCACATGGCCCCCATCGCCGTTCCCGATCTGGTTCCGGTAATTCCGGAGATGCTGCTGGCGCTCGGCGCTCTGGGGCTGCTCATGCTCGGCGTCATCTGGCCCGCGGCGAAGCGCGATCTGGTCAACGCGCCGGCGCTCACGCTACTGGCGCTCGCCGCCGCTTGCGTGATCCTGCTGCCGGCGAACCGCATGACGACATTCGGCGATGCCTTCGTGGTCGACGATTTTGCGCGCTTCATGAAGGTGCTGGCGCTCCTTGGCTCATTCATCGCGCTGATCATGTCGATCGGCTATTTCCGCGCCGAAAAGGCGGTGCGGTTCGAGTTCCCGATCCTCGTGCTGCTGGCCACCCTCGGCATGCTCATGATGATCTCGGCCAACGATCTGATCGCGCTTTACATGGGACTGGAGCTGCAGAGCCTGTCGCTTTACGTGCTCGCCGCGATCCAGCGCGATTCGACGCGGGCCACCGAGGCGGGGCTCAAATATTTTGTCCTCGGCGCGCTCGCCTCCGGCATGCTGCTCTATGGCGCCTCGCTGATCTACGGCTTCACCGGCACGACCGAGTTCGCCGGCATCGCCACGGCGGCGAGGGACGGCGTCTCGACCGGGCTCGTCTTTGGCCTCGTCTTCCTGCTCGCGGGGCTGGCCTTCAAGGTCTCCGCCGTGCCCTTCCACATGTGGACGCCGGACGTCTATGAGGGCGCACCGACGCCGGTCACGGCATTTTTCGCCGCGGCGCCGAAAATCGCCGCCATGTCGGTCATTGTGCGCGCCATGATCACCGCCTTTCCGGCCGCCACCCCGCAATGGCAGCAGGTCGTGGTGTTCATCTCGATTGCCTCCATGGTACTCGGGGCGTTTGCCGCCATCGGGCAGACCAACATCAAACGGCTGATGGCCTACAGCTCGATCGGCCATATGGGCTATGCGCTGGTCGGCCTTGCGGCCGGCAGCCAGGCCGGCGTCACCGGGGTGATCCTCTATCTGGTCATCTATATGGCGATGACGGTCGGCACCTTCGCCTGCATTCTAGCCATGCGCCGGCGCGAGGGGATGGTCGAGGACATCGACGAGCTGGCCGGCCTCGCCAGGCGCCAGCCGCTGATGGCCATGTTGCTGGCAATCCTGATGTTTTCGCTCGCCGGGATTCCGCCGCTCGCCGGCTTCGCCGCCAAGTTCTACGTTTTCCTCGCGGCCATCGAGGCGCAGCTCTATACGCTTGCCGTGATCGGCGTTCTCGCCAGCGTCGTTGGCGCTTTCTATTATCTGCGGATCGTCAAGATCATCTATTTCGACGAGCCGGCCGAGGCGTTCGAGCCGATGCCCGGCGAGCTCGGTATGGTTTTCGCATTGGCGAGCGCCTTCATGCTCTTGTTCTTCGTCTTTCCCGGCCCGCTGATCGCGGCGGCCGAGAATGCCGCCAGGTCGCTGTTCTAAAGCGATGCGCCGTCGCCGATCCGGAGCATTCAACCAGCCGCGGGTCCTGCAGTTTGGATCCATCGATTCGACGAGTTCGGAGGCCTTTCGCCGCGCTGAGGCAGGCGAGGCCGGGCATCTGTGGATCGTCGCCGAGCGCCAGCTCAAGGGCCGCGGCCGGCGCAACCGGGCCTGGACGTCGGAGCGGGGCAATCTCTATGCGAGCGTGCTGCTGCGCCCGCCCGTTCCGGCGACCAGGGCCGGCGAGCTCTCCTTTGTCGCCGCCGTGGCCCTCTACGACGCCATCGCCGTGGCAGCGCCTGCCGTTGCAGGCAAGCTCGCTCTCAAATGGCCCAACGATCTGTTGATCTCCGGCCGCAAGGTTTCCGGCATCCTGCTTGAAAGCAGGGCTGCAGCCGGTGCGTCGCTCGATGCCCTTGTCATCGGCTTCGGCGTCAACTGCGCCAGTCACCCGGGGGGCGTCGACTATCCGGTGACGGATCTTGCGAGCGAAGGCGCCCCGGTCTTGCCGGCCGGTCTGTTCGGCGTACTAGCGGCGGAATTCAGCGCCGCGTATGAGACCTGGACATTGGGGGAGGGGTTTGCGGCCATCCGAAGTGCGTGGCTCGCCCGCGCGGCGGGCCTTGGCGCAGCCATCACGGTGCGGCTGCCGAACCGCGAGATCCGCGGCATCTTCGAGGCGCTCGGCCCCGACGGCGCGCTAGCGGTGCGCGGTGCCGATGGCGCGCTTCGGCACATCGCCGCCGGCGAAGTATTTTTCGCCCCTGCCGGGTCTGCTTCCGATCCGTCGCCGCAAGGTTTGCGCTGAATGGCGCGTGGCAACGAGGAACTGGTGTTCGCGCCGCTCGGCGGCGCCGGCGAGATCGGCATGAATCTGAGCCTTTACGGCTTCGGTCCTGCGCGATCGCGCAAATGGATCGCCGTCGATCTCGGCGTCGCCTTCGCCGACGAGAGGCAGCCCGGCATCGAGGTGATCATGCCGGATACCCGCTTCCTGGAGGACGAACGCCACAATCTCCTCGCCATCCTCCTGACCCATGCCCATGAGGATCATCTCGGCGCCGTGATCGATCTGTGGCCGCGCCTCCAGGCGCCGGTCTATGCCACGTCCTTCGCCGCCGGTCTGTTGCGCGCCAAGATGCTCGAGCACCTTGCCCATCCCGGCCCCCCGGTCCCGGTGCATGAGGTGCCGCTCGGCGCCACCCTTAGTCTTGGCCCGTTCACGGTCGAATATGTGACCGTGACCCACTCGATCCCCGAGCCGAACGGCCTCGTCATCACCGTGCCCGGAGCAAGCGTCTATCACACCGGCGACTGGAAGATCGATCCGACGCCGCAGATCGGCGCGCCGACCGACGTCGCCCGCCTGAAGGCGCTCGGGCAGGAGGGCTGCCGGGCCATCATCTGCGATTCGACGAATGCCCTGCGCGCCGGGGTCTCTCCCAGCGAGGGCGACGTCTACGAGACGCTGAAACGGCTGATCGCCGGGGCGCCGGCGCGGGTCATCGTCACCGCCTTCGCCTCCAATGTGGCGCGCCTGCGCTCGGCGGCGCGGGCCGCGGTAGCCGCGGGCCGCCGCGTCGTCGTCGTCGGCCGGGCGCTCGACCGGATCATCGCCATCGCCCAGGAGACCGGCTATCTCAACGATGTCGGAGAATTCCTCTCCGAGCAGGATTTCGGCCATCTGCGGCGCGAGGAGGTGGTGGCGCTGGTGACCGGCAGCCAGGGAGAGCCGAACGCTGCGCTTGCCCGCATCGCCTTCAACGAGTACCGCAATGTGGAGCTGGCCAAAGGCGACCGGGTGATCTTTTCCTCGCGCACCATCCCCGGCAACGAGAAGGCGGTCGGCCGGGTCCAGAACGCGCTCGCCCGCGCCGGCATCGAGATCGTCACCGACGCCGACGATCTGGTCCATGTCTCCGGCCATCCGCGCATCGGCGAGCTGGAACAAATGTACCAGTGGTTGCAACCGCAGGCCGCGATTCCCGTACACGGCGAGGCGCTCCATCTACAGGCTCACGCCCGCATCGCCGCCCGTCTCGGCGTCAAGGAGGTTGTCACCGCCTATAATGGCGATCTGGTGCGGCTTTGGCCGGCGCCGGCCGAGAAGATCGACGAGCTGCCTTCCGGAAGGCTGCACAGGGACGGCCGCATCATCGTTCGCGAGGACGACGACAGCTTGCGCCTGCGCCGGCGCTTGGGTTTTGTCGGCTTTATCGGCGTCAGCGTCGTTGTGACGGCAAAGGGGGAGCTGGTGGCGCCGCCCGAGGCCAGGCTCATCGGCATTCCCGACGCGGATGCCGAAGGTCGCTCGGTCCACGATCTGGTGCTCGATGCCATCGATGGCGCCATCGACTCGATCCCCAAGGCGCGGCGGAAGGATCCCGAACTGATCGAAACCGCGGTGCGCCGCTCGGCCCGTGCCGCGGTCGCCGAAGCCTGGGGCAAGCGCCCGGTCTGCGAGGTCCTGGTGACGCAGGTGTAGCGCCTGCCTTGCCCGCCGACATAGGCTCAACTAATAACGTCTCTTGCCAGGCATCGAGCCCAAGGACCGCCCATGATCGGCCGCCTCAATCACGTCGCCATCGCCGTTCCCGACATTGAAGCGGCGAGCGCCGTCTACCGCGACACGCTGGGCGCCAAGGTCTCGGCCCCCGTGGCGCAGCCCGATCATGGCGTCACCACCGTATTCATCGAGCTGGAAAATACCAGGATCGAGCTGTTGGAGCCGCTGGGCGCAAATTCGCCGATCGCGGCCTTTCTCGAACGCAACGCGGCCGGCGGCATCCACCATGTCTGCTACGAGGTCGACGACATCGCGGCTGCCCGCGACCGGCTGACGGCCGCGGGCGCGCGGGTGCTCGGGGACGGCAATCCCAAGATCGGCGCCCATGGCAAGCCGGTACTGTTCCTGCATCCGAAGGATTTCTGCGGCACCCTGGTCGAGCTCGAACAGGCATGACGAGGGGTTTCAAACCGTGAGCCTGCCCGGAGCGCTTGCCGTCTATTTCGTCATCTGGTGGCTGGTGCTGTTCGCGGTGCTGCCCTGGGGCGTGCGCACGCAGGCGGAGGCGGGAACGGTCGAGCCCGGCAGCCCGGAAAGCGCCCCGGTTCACCCGCAACTTGGCAGGAAGATGCTGATCACGACTTTCGTGTCGGCGATCGTTTTCGCGCTGGTTTATGTCGTGCAGGCGCAGGGCTGGCTGGATTTCTCGCTGCCCGACAAGGCCGCTGGCTGAATGCCATGTCCGCGAAACCGATGCAAATGGGCCGCCGCGACCTGCAATCGCAAAAAAAGAAGCGAGGCAAAGTGCCTCGCGAAATTTCCTCTATCGCGTACCGTACTGATTATAACGGCTATCGCGTTCCTCTCCTCCCTCGACTTGGGCCTGGACCCGGTTCCGCGGCAGCGGAACTTGATGGGCCGATCACCCAGTCTTTCACATTTGTAAGAATAGCTTGACCCCTTGCTCTTGTCACGTTTTTTCGCCACCTCTGCGCCATTCCAACGCATATTTAGGGTCGAGGTCCGGCTGTGGTCCGAGCCCCCGTGAAAAGGCTGACGCAGTTCCCCGTCATGAGGTCCCGAACGGCGCTCGAACGCCCTTCTTTGGCGTTCGGCGAGGAAGGCCGCATCGAGGGGGCTTGTTTTGCGCTCCCAATAAGGTTTCACTTCGCCGCCCTTCCACAGAACCGGACTCGCCATGCGATTGTCCCGCTATTTCCTGCCAACCCTGAAAGAAACCCCGAAGGAAGCCGAGATCGTCTCGCACCGGCTGATGCTGCGCGCCGGAATGATTCGCCAGGAGTCCGCCGGCATTTATTCCTGGCTGCCGCTTGGTTTTCGGGTGATGCGCAAGATCGAACAGATCGTCCGTGAGGAGCAGGACCGCGCCGGTTTCGTCGAAATGCTGATGCCGACCATTCAGCCGGCCGACCTGTGGCGGGCAAGCGGACGCTACGAGGATTACGGCAAGGAAATGCTGCGCATCAGCGATCGCCACGAGCGCGAGATGCTGTACGGCCCGACCAACGAGGAGATGATCACCGACATTTTCCGCGTCTCGGTGCGTTCCTACCGGGATCTGCCCAAGCTCGTCTATCACATCCAGTGGAAGTTCCGCGACGAGGTCAGGCCGCGCTTCGGCGTCATGCGCGGGCGCGAATTTCTGATGAAGGACGCTTATTCCTTCGACGTCGACCACGCGGCCGCGCGGCGCTCCTACAACCGGCAATTCGTCGCCTATTTGCGGACCTACGATCGTCTCGGCCTCAAGGCGATCCCGATGGCCGCGGAATCCGGCCCCATCGGCGGCGATATGAGCCACGAATTCATCATTCTCGCCGACACGGGCGAGAGCGCGGTCTATTGCGACAGGGAGCTGGTCGACATGGCCGTTCCCGGCGAGGATGTCGACTATGAGGGCGACCTTTCATCCATCGTCAAGACTTGGACGGAGCGGTACGCGGCGACCGACGACAAGTTCGACGCGGCTGGCTTTGCCGCCGAGGTGCCGACCGCGCGGCAGGTGTCGGCCCGCGGCATCGAGGTCGGCCATATCTTCTATTTCGGCACCAAATATTCCGAACCCATGCGTGCCTTGGTCCAGACCTCCGACGGCGCCCAGGTGCCGGCCGAGATGGGCTCCTACGGCATCGGCGTTTCGCGCCTGGTCGCTGCCATCATCGAGGCAAGCCACGACGAGGCGGGCATCATCTGGCCGGAGGCGGTTGCGCCCTTCAAGGTGGGGCTGGTTAACCTGAAATCGGGGGACAAAGCGACCGACAAGGCCTGCGAGGAACTCTATTCCCGCCTTGAAAAGGCCGGCGTGGAAGTGCTCTATGACGACAGCGACGAGCGCGCCGGTGCCAAATTCAAGGGCCTGGACCTGATCGGTCTGCCGTGGCAGCTCATCGTCGGCCCGCGCGGGCTTGCCGCCGGCAAGGTCGAAATCAGGCGGCGGGCGAGCGGCGAGCGCGTCACGCTGACGCCGGACCAAGCCGTTGCCCAATTGACTTGCTGAGGGGAGGCGGGAAAGACAGGCACGACATGGCCGCAGCCGATACCAGACCTTTTTCAGGCTTCGAATGGATGATCTCCCTGCGCTATCTGCGGGCGCGGCGCCGCGAGGGCTTCATCTCCGTCATCGCCGGTTTTTCCTTCCTCGGCATCATGCTGGGCGTCGCCACGCTGATCATCGTCATGTCGGTGATGAACGGCTTCCGCAGCGAGCTTCTTGGCAAGATCCTCGGCCTTAACGGACATATGGTGGTGCGCGGCATCGATACGCCGTTTTCCGATTACGACGTGGTTGCCGAGCGGCTGGCGGCGCTGGAGGGCATCCAGTCGGTGGTTCCCTCGGTCGAAGGGCCGGCGATGGCCTCCTCGCCGCTCAACGCCACCGGCGCGCTGGTGCGCGGAGTGCGCGCCGACGACCTCGCCAAGCTGAAAGCGATCGCGGGCCATCTGCGCAACGGCACGCTCGAGGGCTTCGACGGCGGCGAGGGGGTCATCCTCGGCTCAAGGCTTGCCGAAAGCCTCGGTCTCATCGTCGGCGAGAATGTAACCCTGATCGCGCCGCGCGGCGCCGCGACGCCCTTCGGCACCGCGCCGCGGGTGAAAAGCTACAAGCTTCTCGCCACCGTCGAGATCGGCATGTCGGAATATGACTCGACCTTCGTCTTCATGCCGTTGGAGGAAGCGCAGCTCTTTTTCAACAAGGGCGACACGGTGACGGCGCTCGAGATCCTCGTCGCCGACCCCGACGATATGGATGCCTATCGCCGCGCCGTGGAGGCCGCAGCCGGCCGCTCGGTTTTCGTCGTCGATTGGCGCCAGCGCAACCGCACCTTCTTCTCGGCGCTGGAAGTCGAGCGCAATGTCATGTTCCTGATTCTGACCCTGATTGTCCTGGTCGCGGCCCTCAACATCGTTTCCGGGCTGATCATGCTGGTCAAGGACAAGGGGCCGGACATCGGCATTTTGCGCACCATGGGCGCGACCCAGGGGGCGGTGATGCGGATCTTCTTCATCACCGGCGCCAGCATCGGCGTCGTCGGCACATCGGCCGGTTTCGGGCTCGGCCTCCTGGTGTGCCTCAACATCGAGACCCTGCGCCAGTTCCTGTCGGGCCTCACCGGCACCGAGCTGTTTTCGCCGGAGCTTTACTATCTTAGCCAGCTTCCCGCCGAGCTCGATCCAAGCGAAGTGGCCATGGTCGTGGCGATGTCGCTCATCCTGTCGTTCCTGGCCACCCTCTATCCGGCTTGGCGGGCGGCCCGGCTCGATCCCGTCGAGGCGCTGCGCGATGAATGAGTTGAGCCAGAAGCGCGTCGCTGCGATGCCCGCCGCGACGGCGGAGACCCTGCGCCTGAACGGCATTCGCCGCATCTATGGTCAGGGCGCCACCACCATCGAAGTGCTCAAGGGCGCCGACCTGTCGATCAGGGCCGGCGAGGCGGTTGCGCTGGTCGGTCCCTCCGGCGCCGGAAAGTCGACATTGCTGCACATTGCCGGACTGCTGGAAAGCCCCTCTGCCGGCTGGGTCAAGCTGTGCGGTGCCGATTGCTCGGCGCTGAACGATGCCGAGCGCACCCGGCTGCGCCGGCGCGATATCGGTTTTGTCTACCAGGCGCATCGGTTGCTGCCGGAGTTCACGGCGATGGAGAATGTGGTCCTGCCGCAGCGCATCGCCGGCCTCGGCAAGGACGCCGCACGCGAGCGTGCCGAGGCGCTCTTGGTGATGATGGGTCTTGCCGCGCGCACCGAGCACCGGCCGTCGGAGCTTTCCGGCGGCGAGCAGCAGCGCGTCGCCATCGCCCGGGCGGTCGCCAACGCGCCGCAGCTCCTGCTTGCCGACGAGCCGACCGGCAATCTCGACCCGAAGACCGCCGAGCGGGTTTTCGAAGCCCTGATGAGGATTGTGCGGCAGACCGGGCTTGCGGCGCTGATCGCCACCCACAATTACGATCTTGCCGCAAAGATGGACCGCACGGTAACGCTCGCCGATGGCCGCATCCGGGACTAAAGCGGCCGCCGCTCGATTGGACCTAAGCCCTTGTTCTTGTGGCCCCTTCCATTGATAACGCAAATGTTATTTTGCCTATGCTCGTTCAGCGAAAACCATGGGGTGCATGGCGGCCGGCGGATTGGTCTCGCCTGGCCGCGCACCATCTTGAAATCCAAAGTTTGGGAGAAGGATATGAACGAGCCCGTCAAGATTACCCAAGAGATGATCCGGATTTACGACGAGTACACGCATTTGACCCTGGACCGCCGGGGATTCCT
Organism: Hyphomicrobiales bacterium; assembly: GCA_030688605.1. NCBI lineage: Bacteria > Pseudomonadati > Pseudomonadota > Alphaproteobacteria > Hyphomicrobiales > Hyphomicrobiales bacterium. The sequence goes on along the minus strand of JAUYJB010000039.1, from coordinate 19,504 downwards.
GGACAAACTGACCAAGGTCGCAGGCTCCACCGTGGCCGCCGCCGCGATCTTGCCGCTGATCGAGAACGACTATGCCCAGGCCGCCATGATCGCTCCCGACGATCCAAGTCTGAAGATCGAGAAGATCACTTTTCCCGGGGCATCCGGAGACATGATGGGCTATCTGGCGATGCCGGCTGACGCGTCCGGCAAGCTGCCGGCGGTGCTCGTCATTCATGAGAATCGCGGCCTCAATCCGCATATCGAAGATGTCGCCCGCCGCGTCACCGCGGAGGGATTCCTCGCGCTGGGCGTCGACTTCCTGTCGCCGTCCGGCGGCACCCCCGCGGACGAGGATGTGGCGCGCGACATGATCGGCAAGCTCGACGCGGGCCAGACGGTCGAGAATTCCGTCGCCGCCGTATCGTTCCTGATGTCGCATCCATCCTCGAATGGCAAGGTCGGCGTCGTCGGCTTCTGCTGGGGCGGCAGCCTCGTCAACCAGACGGCGGTCCATTCGCCCGATGTCGCCGCCGCCGTGCCTTATTACGGCGGTCAGCCCGCCGCGGCGGATGTACCGAGGATCATGGCCAAGCTGCTGCTGCATTACGCCGGCCTCGACCAGCGCATCAACGCCGGCATTCCGGCCTTTGAGGCGGCGCTGAAAGAGGCGGGAACCGACTACCGGATCTTCATCTATGAGGGCGCCAACCACGCCTTCAATAACGACACCAACGCGGCCCGTTACAACAAGGAGGCGGCCGACCTCGCCTGGTCGCGGACCATCGCCTTTTTCAAGGAAAGCCTCGCCGGCTGAGACCGGCGGCCAGGACATCGCAAGAGTCTTTGCGCCGGCTGGCATCCGTGCCGGTCGGCGGGCATTTTTTCCGGGTTGCCTGACAGAATTCGCGTTGCGACACCGTATCGGGTTGCGAACGACCCCAATTTGACCGAACTTTCGGTTGGGGAAACACAGGCGACGACGGACTCACGCCATGATGCTGACGGGCGAGATGCTGCGCCGCTCGGCCGACCGCTTCGCGGATAAGCCGGCAATCGTCTGCGACGATCGGCAGATCAGCTATCGCGAGCTCGACGATCGAGCCAACCAGCTGGCCCACGCGCTGCTGGCGCTCAACCTCGGCAAGGGCGGGAAAATCGCCATTCTCGCCCGGAACATCATCGAATACGGCATCGTCTTCTTCGGCGCCGCACGCACCGGCTATGTGCTGAACAATCTGTCGTTGCTGCACACCGTCGACGAGCTGGCCTACGCGATCGAGAAGACCGACGTCGAGGCGCTGATCTTCGACGCGGTGGTCGCGGCGGACGTCGCCAAGCTGCTGCCCCGGGTCGGAGGACGGCTCAAGAAGATCGTCTCGATCGGCGAGGCCAACGGCATCGACGCGGTCGACTTCTATACCTTCATCGCCAATCAGCCGCGCCAGCCGCCCGATGTGGCGATCGACGAGCGCGACCCATACTGCATGACCTATACCGGCGGCACCACGGGTCGGCCGAAGGGCGTTCTGTGCGATCACAGGGCCCGTTCCATCACCGCCTATACGGCGATGATCGAGCAGATGATCGACGAGCGCGACGTGGTCGGCGTCGTCACGCCGCTCTATCACATCGCCGCCCTGCACCTCACATTCCAGCCGGCCATCCTGGCCGGCGCCGTCACCGTGTTCCTGCCCAAATGGTCGCCGCAAGGCTTCATGGAGATCGCCGAGAAGCATGGCGTGAACACCAGCTTCATGGTGCCGACCCAGGCGACCCGCTTGCTGGCCGATCCCGCGTTCAAGCCGGAGCGGTTGAAGAGCTGGCGCAAGGCCAATTTTGCCGGCGCGCCGATGCCGGACTGGGTGCAGATCGAGCTGATGCGGATGTTTCCCGAGCTGATGATCACCCAGAACTACGGCCAGTCGGAGATGGGTATGGTCGTCGTGCTGCGCCACTGGTATCTGCCCGAAAAGCTCGGCGCCGTCGGCCGCCAGGCGATCAATGTCGACATCCGCGTCGTCCGCCCCGACGGTACGCCGGTCGAGCCGGGGGAGATCGGCGAGGTGGTCTCGCGCGGCGACAATCTGATGCTCGAATATTACGGCGAGCCGGAACAGACGGCGGAATTCTTCCGCCATGGCGATGGCTGGGGCTGGTCCGGGGACCTGGCGCGGATCGACGAGGACGGTTTCATCACCCTCGTCGACCGCTCCAAGGACATGATCATCTCCGGCGGCGAGAACGTCTTTCCCAAGGAAATCGAGCTCGTCATCTACGAGCTGGCGGAAGTCGGCGAATGCGCCGTTTTCGGAATTCCGGACGAGGTCTGGGGCGAGGTTCCGGCCGCCTTCATCGTGTTGAAATCGGGCGCGATTCTGGACGAGAAACGGATCGTCGAGCATTGCATGGGACGGCTCGCCCGCTTCAAGCGGCCGCGCCTGGTGAGATTCGTGACCGAGTTTCCCAAGACGCCGGTCGGCAAGATCCAGAAGAACGTGCTGCGCGAGGAATTCTGGTCCGACCGCGACAAGCGGATCTGAGTTTGATTCGCCCGTGCGGCCGCGGGGGGCGCGGCAAGTCGAGTCGTCGCGGCTCGCCCACACCGCCCCCGGCGCGGCCGATGGCATCTCCAGGCGCCGGATCGGCTGTCGGCGCGTTCCGAATCGGCCTCCGACGCGACGGCGCAGCAACGCTCGCGGTGGGGGCTCGCGTTGATTCTTCGGCGATTTGAGCGAAGTTTCTTAAGAAAGTGGCAAGACTTTGAAGCCCTTAGGCCGTGGCTCCGTGGTATTTTTGCCACATGGGTCATCCAAAGTTCTCTATGACCGCCACAAATGATGATTTTGCTGTTGTATGCGGTAATTCGCTTTCGGTACAGTTCGAGCACGCTGAATGCCGAGTGGGGCGCGAGGCGCGATCCGGACTTGAGGGAAATGCCGCGGTTTGCGGCCGGAGCCCAGATCCGGGCACAGATGTTAAGACGGAGGTTCCAATGAAGGCTTTGAGAACATTGCTTCTGGGCTCGGCGGGGGCGGCAATGCTGTTCACGGCGGGCACGGTTGCGCAGGCAGCGGACGCGCCGGAAGCGGTCAAGGGCCGCGAACCGGTGTGGCGTTGCGACACGGCCGGGTTCATCGAATATCCCGGCTCCGACCTTTGCTTCAAGATCGGTGGCTATGCCAAGGCGTGGATTGGCGGTGCCGATGAAGACTGGACGACGGGTGAAGGCATCGACGAATACGGTGTCAGGGACGACCTTCACACGACGGACAACACGTTCTTCATGGGCGCACAGGGGCGGTTGAATTTCGACATCCGCAACGCGACCGAATTTGGCGTTGTCCGCGCCTTTATCGAAATGTGGGCCACGGACAACAACGGCAACTCCGGTGGCAACTTCACCTTGCGTCACGCCTTCATCCAGATCGGCAACTGGTTGATGGGCAAGACCTGGTCGACCTTCCGCTCGGGGCCCGGTACGCCGGAGCAGCATATCGAAGTTTTCGCCGCGGTCGGCGACCAGCGGACGGTGCGTGCGGTGCAGATCCGCTACACGTTCAATGTCGGCAACGGCGTCACCATCAACGTCGCGATCGAGGATCCGGCGTTTATGCAAGGCGGAGACTTCGAAGGTTCCCATATCATTGACAGCCGCAACGAGGTTCCGGATTTCGTCGCCAACATCCAGATCAAGGGTTCCTGGGGTTCGGCGCAGCTCTCGGGCGCCGTGCATCAGGCCTCCGGTACCGGTTTCCTCGCTCCGAACGTCAATCGTCGGGAAGTCGGCTGGGCGACCATGCTCAGCGTCGCCATCGACGTGCCGGGCACCATGGGTGACGTGATCTATCTCGCGGGCGCCTATGCCGATGGCCATATGGGCGCCATCGACACCGGTGCTCCTTACAGCTGGAGCGACAATCTTCCGGGCGGCAGCGTATCGATCTCGGGCTGGGCGGTCGTTGGCGGCTGGGAGCACTACTGGTCGCAGACCCTGCGCTCGACCATCGCGGCTTCGCATGCGAACAACGACTATGACGCGGACTTTCACAACGTGCTGAATATCGACACGGCAACCTCCGTGTGGGCGAACCTGGTGTGGACGATCGTCCCGCAGTTGGACCTCGGCGTCGAGGTGGTCTGGACCCAGAACAAGATCACTGGGACCCAGGCTCAGTGTATCGCTGCCGGATTCGCATCGTGCACGGCCTCCGCGATCGCGGTCGGTGCACAGGCCACCCGCAGCTTCTGATCCTCTCTTAGGATAGAACAAGAATCGAACCCCGGTGGCTTAGGCCACCGGGGTTTTCGTTTCGGCCATCGGTTATCCGACGGCCGGAAATCCAAGCTCTGCGTTCCGGTTACTGGCGTCTGACAGCCGACGCCCGGCCCCGCGTCAGATCGGCGACGAGTTCGATCGGGTGGGTGTCGCCGTTGAGGCGCGCGCGATAGACCTGCAAATTCTCCAGCACCCGCTGCACGTAGTTGCGCGTCTCCGAAAACGGGATGCGCTCGATCCAGTCGATCGGATCGACCTGAGCCCGGCGCGGATCGCCGAAAGCGGCGACCCACTGCTTGACCCGCGGCCCGCCCGCATTGTAGGCGGCGATGGTCATGACGTAGGAGCCGGCGTATTCCGCGACCAACTGCCCGAGATGGGCGGCGCCCATGGCGGCATTGTAGGCCGGGTCGGTGGTGAGCCGGTCGGGCGAATAGGCAAGGTCGAAGGCGCGCGCGGTCCGCTTCGCGGTTGCCGGCATCAGCTGCATCAGCCCGCGGGCGCCGGCCGGGCTGACGGCGGCGGCGTTGAACGAGCTTTCCTGGCGCGCCACCGCGTGCACAAGCGCCCGCTCGACCGGCGCGCCGTGCGACGGAAAATCGGGGACCACCCCGGTGAGGAAGGCAAGCTCGGGAACCGGCCGGTTGCGCGCCGCGGCGATCTTGCCCATCCGCAGCGCCACATGGGGAATTCCGAAATCGCGGGCAAGCTGACCGGCCATTGCAATTTCCACCGGTTCGTCGAGGCTCGAGGCGAGCTCGATGAGGAAAGTGCCGGCAAGCCCCGTCTCGCCGAGCTCGCCGAGGAGCCTTGTCGCGCGCACCAGCTCGCGGCCGAAAAAGCGGTCGCGCTCCGCCACTGTCGGCGGCGCGGAGGGGCTGAGCGAGAGCGCCGCCGGCATGCCCAGCTTGAGCCTGGCAAGCTGGCCATAGTAGGTGGTCTCGTAGCGGGCCGCGTGTTGATAGTTTGACCGGGCGTCCTCGACGCGCTTGAGCGCCTCGAAGCCGCGGCCGAGCCAATAATAGGCGCGCGACAGGCTCAAGTCCGTCGAGACCTTCAGGCGCAGTGCCTCGAAATGGGTCAGCGCCGTTTCCGGCTTGTTCAGATAACGCAGCGCCACCCAACCGGCGTGGAACTCGCCCTCCGCGAAGGCAAGGCCGCTTTCGGCGGCGTGCCCCGTGGCGATCTTGTAAGCCGTCTTGGGATTGCCGCGGTCGAGCAACCGGCGGATAAGGATGCGCCGCTCCTCCCACCATTGCCAGACATCGGTGACGGCGTCCGCGTCGCTCGGCGCGGTCAGCATCAGCTTGGCCGCCTCGACATCCTTGCCGTCGCGGCGCAGCCACTGGATGCGGCTGAGAAGCGCGACGGGGTCCTTGCGGGTTTCACCCTTCAGGGCGCCCAGCAGCTTTCCGGCGCTGCGCGATTGTTTGGAGACCGCATCGCGCGCCTTCGCCAGCGCCACCGCCTCCTCCCCGAGCCGCTTTGCGGCGCGCAGCGCCGCCGCCGAATGGTCGGCATAGAGCAATCGGTCGAGCCGCGCCTTGTGGTTCTGTTTCGTCAGCACGTCGGCGAATTTCGTCAGGATCGCCGCCTCCTGGGCCGGGCTCAGCGTGTGGTTCTCCCACGCGTCGCGGGCCCATTTCGCGGCTTGCGCCTTGTCGCCCCTCTCGAGCAGCGCAAAGGCCAGCGCCGCCTTGCCGGGACCCGTCTCGGGCGGCATGGCGGCGAAGGCGGCCATCACCGCCTCGGTGGGCGAGCCCTGTTCGAACAGCACCGTCTCCATGCGGGCGCGCAACAGATCCCGGTTCGGCCAGTCGGGGTGCGCGCGCAGGAAGGCGGCGATGCGGGCATAGCCGGCGGTGAACGCCCTGTCGCGGGCATAAAGCCAATCGAACAGGATGCGCGCGACGGGCGCCTGCAATTGGGCGCGTTTGGACTGTGCGGTCGCAAAATCGTTCTCGCGCATCGCCGCAATCGCCGCGCGCAGGGTCAGGAAGTCTTCGTTGGGCACGATCTGTGACAGTGCCACATCGCCGGGTCGCGGCCATGGGATCGGCGTATCGCCGCTGCCGCGCGCGCCGAGTTCCGAATCTGGGGCGAGCGCCTCATCGTCGGGCCGCAGCCACGGGATCGGCGTATTTCTGCTGACGCCGGCGGCGAAATCGGGGCCCGGGCGCAGGGCAGGAAGCGGAGCGGTGGCCGCGCCCGCGCCCGGCGGGTCGGCCGCGACGAGGGCTGCCGACTGCAAAAGGAATCCGGCGATCAGACCTGCGCGCCGCCGCTCCCATCGTGTCATTCGCGAATCTCCGCCATTTCGGCCGGCAAGTTTAGCAAATCAGCGTATACGATGTACAAACAGCTGTGCTTAATTCTGGGTTCCAGTCAAATAATTCCATATGGGTGGAGAATGCTCTATTCTCGGCGCCCGCCCGAGCGACGGAAAAACGGAGCAAAGCGCCATGTTCAAAGGATCGATCACGGCCCTCATCACCCCGATGAACGGCGACAAGATCGACGAAAAGGCGTTTCAGGATCTGGTCTCCTGGCAGATCGGGCAGGGGACAAACGGGCTCGTGCCGGTGGGCACCACCGGCGAATCACCGACCCTGTCGCACGAGGAGCACCGGCGGGTCGTGGATCTCACCATCGAAACGGCCGCTCGTCGCGTGCCGGTGATCGCCGGCACCGGCTCCAATTCGACCGCCGAGGCGATCGAGCTTACCCGTCACGCCAAGAAGGTCGGCGCCGACGCGGCCCTCATCGTCTGTCCCTATTATAACAAGCCGACCCAGGAGGGGCTGTATCAGCATTACCGGGCGATCGCCACGGCGGTGGATATCGCCATCCTGATCTACAACATTCCCGGCCGCAGCGTCGTCGACATGTCGGTCGAGACCATGGCCCGGCTGCACAAGGACTGCCCCAACATCGTCGGCGTCAAGGACGCCACCGCGAATGTCGGCCGGGTGAGCCAGCAGCGGCTCGCCCTGGGCCCCGATTTCAACCAGCTCTCCGGCGAGGACGCGACCGCCCTCGGCTTCATGGCCCACGGCGGTCACGGCTGCATCTCGGTGACCGCGAATGTCGCTCCGGCGCTGTGCGCCGAATTCCAGAGGGCCTGCCTTGCAGGCGACTTTGCCGCCGCGCTGACCCTCCAGGATCGGCTGATGCCGCTGCATCAGGCCCTGTTTGTGGAAACCAGCCCCGGCCCGGTCAAGTATGCGGCCGAGCTCCTCGGCCTGTGCAGCGCCAAGACGCGGCTGCCGCTGGTTCCGATCGCGCAATCGACCAAGAGCGCGGTGCGCGCGGCGCTGGTCCATGCGGGCCTCTTCAACGGCTGAGCGCGCAACGGCAGAGCGTGCGATGAGCGATGACCAAACAGGACCCTTCCCGGCGCATCGTCGCCTTCAACCGCAAGGCGCGGCACAATTACGAGATCCTGGAGACCGTTGAAGCGGGCCTGGCGCTCACCGGAAGCGAGGTCAAGTCGCTGCGCGAGGGCAAGGCGAGCATCGCCGAGGCTTATGCAAGCCCGAAGAACGGCGAGCTTTTCCTGCTCAACGCCACGATTCCCGTTTACGCTCAGGCCGGGCGCTTCAACCACGAAGAGCGCCGCGACCGTAAGCTGTTGCTGCACAAGCGCCAGATCGCCCGGCTCATCGGCGCGGTGCGGCGCGAGGGAATGACGCTGGTGCCGCTCAGGCTCTATTTCAGCGATCGCGGCATCGCCAAGCTGGAGCTGGCGCTCGCCCGCGGCAAGAAGCTGCATGACAAGCGCGAAACCCAGAAACGGCGCAGCTGGGACCGCGAAAAGGCGCGGCTCATACGCGAAAAGGGCTGAAAATGGCGCCTCAGCCGGCGATGTGATCGCCAATCTCGGCGAATACCTGCTCGAACATGTCGTGGGTCAGCCGACCCGTATTGGTGTTGTAGCGGGAGCAGTGATAGCTATCGAACAGGCGCAAATTGTTGCCGAGATCATGCCCGGCGCCGTGGGCAAAGCGAAGATGGGCGCGCTTGAGCTTCAGTGCGGCAACGACGCTGTCATGGGCGATGCGGCCGAGCGCGAGCACCGCCTTCAGGCCGGCCATGGCGCCCAATTCGGCGCCGAGGAACGAGCGGCAGGCGGTAATCTCCGCTGTCAAGGGCTTGTTCTGCGGCGGAGCGCAGCGCACCGCGTTGGTGATCCGGCAGCCGACAAGGCCAAGTCCGTCATCGGCGCGGGCCGCGTAAGTCCCTGATGCGAAGCCGAATTTGAGCAAGGTCGCATAGAGCAGCTCGCCCGCATAGTCGCCGGTGAAGGGGCGCCCCGTGCGGTTGGCTCCCTGCAATCCCGGCGCCAAGCCGACAATCAGAAGCCGCGCGTCGAGGGGGCCGAAGCTTGGAACCGGCGCATTGTGCCAGTCGGGGTGGAGCCGGCGCTGTTGGGCGCGAAAGGCGACAAGCCGCGGACAGCACGGGCAATCCTTGCCCGGAGCCGTATCGGTGGCCTCGGTCATGCGGAGCGGTTAGCCGAAATGGCGTTGGCTTGCGCGCGGGTCAGGCGCCGTCATAGTCATCCGCCTCGCCGAAAGGTTCGTCGGCCTCTTGAGCTTGCTGCCGCGAATGGGCGCGCGGCGCCGGCCGCTCGGAGGCCTCGCGGCCAATGTCGTCGATCAGCTCGGAGATATCGATGAAACGGTCGGCTTGGCGGCGCAGATCGTCGGCGACCATCGGCGGGTCGGTGCAGATCGTCGAGATGACGGTCACGCGCTTGCCCTTGCGCTGCATCGCCTCGATCAGGCTGCGGAAATCGCCATCGCCGGAAAACAGCACCATATGGTCGATATGGTCGGACATTTCCATGGCATCGACGGTCAGCTCGATGTCCATATTGCCCTTGATCTTGCGCCGGCCGGCGGAATCGATGAACTCCTTGGTCGGCTTGGTCACCATCCTGTAGCCGTTATAGTCGAGCCAGTCGATCAGTGGGCGGATCGAGGAATATTCCTGGTCGTCGGCAAGCGCCGTGTAGTAACAGGCGCGCACCAAGTAACCGCCGCCGTTGAAGACGGCGAGCAGCCGCTTATAGTCGATGTCGAACCCGAGAGCCTTCGTCGTGGCGTACAGATTGGCCCCATCGATGAACAGGGCAATGCGTTCATGCGGGTGGAATTTCAAAGACATGGTCATTCCGCTGGCCTCACTTTTTCAATTTCGCGCCTCCGAAGCGGCCGGTCCGATCCGCCGCAATTGCCACCGGCGCTTCCTTGTCGAGCAATCGAGCTTCCCCGTTGCCGTGCCGTGCGCATGCGCTCCCCAACCGCGGCCCTTCCGGCCAAGCCCAATGCACCAGGGATCGCCTGGCCCATGGCTAGATTCCGCGCTTGTTCGGGGATCGCCGTCGTTGCCGCCGCATCCGAGCTTACCAATGCATTTTTATTAATGCTACCAAAGGTATAAAAAAACATAATGCTCCTCATCGCCATCGGCTCCAACCTAAATGGGCCGTGGGGGACGCCGGTCGAGACGGCTGCAAGAGCCGTTCGCGCGCTTCAGTCGTGCGGCGTTGCCGTGACGCGAACCTCCCGTTTCTATCGAACGGCGCCGATCGGCCCCGGCCGCCAGGCCCCCTATGTCAACCTCTTGGTTGCGGCCAGGAGCCACTTGCCGCCGGCGGCCTTGCTCATGGTCCTGCATCGCATCGAGGCGAAGGCCGGGCGGGTTAGGGCCGGCCGCTGGCGCGCGCGGACCCTCGACCTCGACCTCATTGCCTATCATCGGCTCGTGCTGGGCTGGGACCCTGACCGCGACCCTGCTCGCATGGCCGGCGCCGTACCGCGGCCGGGCGCCGTCGTCGTTCCGCATCCGCGGCTGCATCTGCGCCCGTTTGTCGTGCGCCCGCTCGTTGACATCGCGCCGCTGTGGCACCATCCGGTCACCGGCGACAGCGCGAGCGGTTTGTGGCTGCGGCTGAAACGCCAGGCCGACGGCCGGATTGTGGAGGTCATCAACGCCGCAGCGTAACTTCATTGCCGTAGGAAACCTTGTCTAATAGACGGAAATCGTGAACGAATCTCGATTATCTTATACTTTACGTAAACTGCAATAATTGGTCATTTCGTAGGCATGGTTGGATCACGCCGAACCTGCTTTGTCAATCCACGGATGCCTGCTAACGGACGAGAAAACCGACGCAAGTCTATGCCTGTGCCGGCAGCCAAATGCCGCGTGGATACCGTCCATGGAAAGCCCATTGGATCGATCGGGATGGGCGAAAAGCCGGAGAATCGGCTTGATTCGCCTCAAGGATGCGCCTAAGTAAGCTGCACTTTCAAAAAAACGGCAAAAAAGGCTCAGATCCGATGGCGCGCGTTACCGTTGAAGATTGTATCGATAAGGTCGAGAACCGGTTCGATCTGGTTCTGCTCTCTTCCCACCGCGCCCGCGCGATCTCCAGCGGCTCGCCGATCACGATTGACCGCGACAATGACAAGAATCCCGTCGTCGCGCTCCGCGAAATCGCCGATACGACGATCGCGCCGGAGGATGTGCGCGAGGACCTGATCCATTCGATGCAGAAATATGTCGAGGTCGACGAGCCCGAGCCGGTGGCGGTTCCGGTGATCCCCGGCGCCCAGGCCGGCGACGAGGACGAGGCCGAAGTCGTCTTCGACCGGATGAGCGAGGAAGAGCTTCTGAAGGGGCTTGAAGGTCTTGTCGCTGCGGAAGGCGACGGCGGCAAATCCGGACGCTGACGCCCGCCGGCGGCCGCGCGCGACCCGCCCCCGGCGGGGGATGGGGAAATTGGGCGCAAGCGGAAGCACGAAATCGAGTTGCCGCCCTGCCGTGCTGCCTCCATATGTCGGGCAGGAGGCAGCATGATGCGTCAGTACGAGCTTCTCGAACGCGTCGCTCGCTATAACCCGAACGCGAACGAAGCGCTGCTCAACCGCGCTTATGTCTACGCCATGCGGGCGCACGGCACTCAGAAGCGCGCCTCCGGCGATCCCTATTTCACCCACCCATTGGAAGTCGCCGCGATCCTGACCGAGCTGAAGCTCGACGACGCGACCATCGTCGCCGCCCTTCTGCACGACACCATCGAGGATACCGGTACGACGCGGGCGGAGATCGACACGCTGTTCGGCTCGGACATCGGCGCCCTGGTCGAGGGGCTGACCAAGATCAAGAAGCTCGACCTGGTCTCTAAGAAGGCGGAACAGGCCGAGAATTTCCGCAAGCTCCTGCTCGCCATTTCCGACGATATCCGCGTGCTGCTCGTCAAGCTCGCCGACCGGCTGCACAATATGCGCACGCTCGCCTCGATGCCCGCCGACGCGCGCCAGCGCATCGCCCAGGAGACAATGGACATTTACGCGCCGCTGGCCGGCCGCATGGGCATGCAGGGCCTGCGCGAGGAACTGGAGGATCTGTCGTTCCGCGAGCTATCGCCGGAAGGCCATAAGATGGTTGTCAACCATCTGAAATCGCTCAAGGAAAAGAACCAGGGCTTTATCGATCAGATCGTCGCGGAGCTGAACCGGCGCTTTGCCGAGGAGGGCGTCGAGGCGGTCGTCAAGGGACGCGAGAAGCGCCCCTATTCGATCTGGCGCAAGATGGAGCGCAAATCGATCTCCTTCGAGCAGCTTTCCGATATTTACGCCTTCAGGGTCATGGTCGACGGCCGCGAAGCCTGCTACCGCGCGCTCGGGGCCGTCCACACCACCTGGCCGACGGTGCCGGGCCGCTTCAAGGACTATATTTCGACGCCGAAGCAGAACGACTACCGCTCCCTGCATACGACCGTGATCGGCCCCGGCCATCAGCGTGTCGAGCTGCAAATCCGCAGCCACGAGATGCACGACGTCGCCGAATACGGCATCGCCGCGCACACGCTCTACAAGGATCTGTCCGACGGTGCGGCCGACGGCGGCGGCAATGGCGCCAAGCCAAGCGCGCTGATTAAGGAAACCAGTGCCTACCGCTGGTTGCGGCGGCTTCTGGAGTTATTGGAGGAGGGCGACAGCCCGGAGGAATTCCTCGAGCACACCAAGCTTGAGCTGTTTCAGGATCAGGTGTTCTGCTTCACGCCCAAGGGTCGGCTGATCGCCCTGCCGCGCGGCGCCACGCCCATCGATTTCGCCTATGCGGTGCACACCGACATCGGCAATACCTGCGTTGGCTGCAAGATCAATGGCCGCATTGCGCCGCTGGTCAGCGAGCTCGGCAACGGCGATGAGGTCGAGATTATCGGCTCCAAGACACAGACCCCGCCGGCGGCCTGGGAGCAGATCGCGGTTACCGGCAAGGCGCGCGCCAATATCCGCCGCGCCAGCCGCGAGGCGGTGCGGACGCAATATGCCGGGCTCGGGCGGCAGATCGTGAGCCGCGCCTTCGAGCGCGCCGGCAAGCCCTATTCCGACGAGCGGCTCGAGGCGGTCCTCAACCGGCTCGCTCGCAACACGGTTGCCGACGTATTGGCCGCCGTCGGCCGCGGCGAGATGCCGTCCGATCACGTGCTCAAGGCGGTCCATCCCGATCACAAGGAGACGCGGCCAGCCGAGAAGCGCCGCACCCGCAAGGAGGAGGGCTGGTTCGGGCTGAGACGGGCGATGAACCTGAAATTCCGTATTCCGTCTCGCGGCGGCAAGACCGGGAGCGAGGCCGCCAAGGCGGAGGCCAATTTGGCCAAGGGGGAGATGAACGCCAATATGCCGATCCCGATCCGCGGGCTGAAGGGCGACCTGCCGGTGCGTTTCGCGCCCGACAGCGGTGCCGTTCCCGGCGACCGGATCGTCGGTATTCTCACGCCGGGGGAGGGGATTACCATCTATCCCATTGTCTCGCCGGCGCTGAAGGCCTTCGAGGACCACCCGGAACGCTGGCTCGACACGCGCTGGGATATCGATCCGAATAATCCCGAACGGTTCCCGGCCCGCATCAGGGTGCTCGCCATCAACGAGCCGGGCTCCCTTGCCCAGATCGCCCAGGTGATCAGCGAACATGACGGCAATATCGACAATATCAGGATGACCGCGCGCTCACAGGATTACCGCGAGCTGCTGATCGACCTGGAGGTCTGGGACGCGAAGCATTTGACCGGCATCATCTCGCAGCTGCGCAAGAAGAAGCTCGTCAGCGCCGCCGAGCGGCTGATCGAATAGGCTGGGGGAGGAATGGACAGGGAGGAGGTGCTCAATGAATTCCGGGCCGCGGGCGCGCTCATGTCCGGCCATTTCATCCTCACCTCCGGCCTGCACAGCCCGGTGTATCTGCAATGCGCGCGGGTGATGATGGACGCAAGCCGCGGCGCGCGGCTTTGCGCGGCGCTGGCTGACAAGGTGCGCGCGCGCTTCGGCGATGAGATCGATATGGTCGCCTCGCCGGCGCTGGGCGGCATCGTCGTCGGCTACGAAATCGGCCGGCAGCTCGGCCGCCCGGCGATCTTCTTCGAGCGCGTGGACGGCGTCTTCACGCTGCGCCGCGGGTTTGAGATCCCCAAGGGTGCGCGCTGCCTGATGGCCGAGGACGTGGTGACCACGGGCCTGTCCTCGCGCGAATGCATCGCCGCGATTGAGGCTGCCGGCGGCAAGGTGCTTGCCGGCTGCTGCCTCATCGACCGCTCCGGGGGAGACGCCGATATCGGGGTCGACCTGATCTCGCTTGCCGAGCTTGCCGTTCCGACCTATCGCGCCGACAGCCTGCCGCCGGAGCTGTCGGCGATCCGGGCGGTCAAGCCGGGCAGCCGCGCTCTGTGACCGAGTTTCGCAGTTGCCCAGGTATTAAGGGTCGCTTTATAACGCGCGCACTAAGGTAGCGTCCGGACCGCGGGAGATTTTGGGCAGCTGCCCGAAGGCATCTCTCGGACGTGCCTGCCGCCGCCGCGCCGTCGCGTAGCACTAGTTGGACGAACCGGTCGATGCTGTTTCAACGCCGCGAAAAACCCGCACTGAAGGAGCGGATCCGCTCCTTGCTCTGGCCGCGGCGCGGCTGGCGGCGTTCCTCGCAATATCTCGCCAAACGGGTCCTCAGGCTGAAGGGCACCCCGCATGCCATTGCGCTCGGCGTCGCCGTCGGCGTGTTCGTCTCCTTCACCCCCTTCGTCGGCCTGCATTTCACCATGGCGTTCATCGTCGCCTGGGTGACCGGCGGCAATCTCATCGGCGCCGCGCTCGGCACCTTCCTCGGCAATCCCTTGACCTTCCCCGCCATCTGGGCGAGCACCTTCTACGTAGGCAATTGGATGCTCGGCAAAGCGGTCTCGACGAGCTTCCATTTCAACGCCAGCAAGAGCCTGCTCAACGAATCCTTCGACGCGCTGTGGCCGCTGATCAAGCCGATGGCCGTCGCCGGCATCCCCATGGGCATCCTGTTCGCGATCGCTTTCTATTTTCCGGTGCGGGCGATGGTGCACTTCTATCAAAGGCGCCGGCGCCAAGTCATAAACAACAGGCCAAACGCCACCAGGCCCGAAGCCAACCCGTCCTGAAGGGGCGACTGTGATCATTGGCACCGGCAACGATATCGTCGACATCCGCAGGGTCGAGCGTCTTCTCGCGCGCTATGGCGCCCGCTTCACGACCCGGGTTTTCACCGATATCGAACGTGCCCGCTCGGAGCGCCGGCGCGAATGCGCCGCCTCCTACGCCAAGCGCTTCGCCGCCAAGGAAGCCTGCTCCAAGGCGCTCGGCACCGGCATCCGCAAGGGCGTGTTCTGGCGCGACATGGGGGTTGTCAATCTGCCCTCGGGCAAGCCGACGCTGAGGCTGAGCGGCGGCGCGCGCATGCACCTGGAACGGCTGCTTCCGGCCGGCCACGTCGCCGAGATTCACCTCACCCTGAGCGACGATTACCCCCTGGCACAAGCGTTCGTAATCCTAGAGGCGCGGCCGGTCGCCGAAGAATCTGAATAAGTCCGCGAGGATGTTTGCTTGCCGCGCGACAAGCGGATATAGGAGCGAGGGCAATGGGCTTGGCGGCAAATTTTTGGGGACGATCGTATGTTTATGAGTGAGCGCAAGGCGAAGCGCGCCAAGGAGAGCTCGCTGGGCGAAACGGTGCGGATCATCATCCACGCCCTGATCCTGGCGCTGATCGTGCGGACCTTCTTCTACCAGCCTTTCAACATACCGTCCGGCTCCATGAAGGATACGCTGCTGATCGGCGATTATCTGTTCGTCTCCAAGTTCAGCTACGGCTATTCGCGTTACTCGATACCCTTCGGCCTGCCGCTGTTTTCGGGTCGCGTCTGGGGGGGGGAGCCGCAGCGCGGCGACGTTGTCGTGTTCAAGCTGCCGCGAGACAATGAGACCGATTACATCAAGCGCGTGATCGGGCTGCCCCGCGACAAGATCGAGGTGCGCGACGGCATCGTCCACATCAACGGCAATCCGGTGCCGCGCGAGCGCGTCGGCGACTTCGTGACCACCGACCTCCACGGTAACGTGACCCGGGTTCCCCGATACCGCGAGACCCTGCCCAACGGCGCAAGCTATGACGTGCTCGACCTGGTGCCGGACGGTTTCAGCGACAATACCCCGGTCTACGAGGTCCCGCAGGGCCACTATTTCATGATGGGCGACAATCGCGACAATTCCACCGACAGCCGCGTGCTGTCGCAGGTCGGCTACGTGCCCTATGAAAACCTGATCGGACGCGCCGACATCATCTTCTTCTCCATCGAGGAGGATGCCTATTTCTGGCAGGTCTGGAAATGGCCGTGGAGCATTCGCTGGGAGCGCTTGGTCAAATTGGTGCACTGAGTGAGCGACCGGGCGAAAATCGACGCGGAACGTCTTGCCGAGGTGCTCGGCTACGGGTTTCGGCAGCAGACGCACCTCATGGAAGCCCTGACCCACGCCAGCGCCACCGGCGAAGCCCAGAAGAACGGCGATTATCAACGCCTTGAATTCCTTGGCGATCGGGTGCTTGGCCTGATCGTCGCCGACATGCTCGTGGAGGCGTTCCCGAAGGCCGACGAGGGCGAATTGGCGCGCCGCTTCAACGCCCTGGTGCGCCGCGAGACCTGCGTCGAGGTGGCCCGCGCGCTCGATCTCGGCGCCCATGTGATCCTCGGCCAGAGCGAAATCGCAAGCGGCGGGCGCAACAAGCGGGCGATCCTGGCCGATGCCTGCGAATCGGTCATCGGCGCCATCTATCGCGACGGCGGCTTTGAAGCCGCGCGCGCCTTCGTGGCGCGCAATTGGAAGCCGCTCATGCTGGCCGCCGACCGGCCGCGGCGCGACGCCAAGACGGCGCTGCAGGAATGGGCCCAGGGGCGCGGCATGCCGCCTCCGGTCTACGATGTCATCGAGCGCACCGGACCCGATCACGCGCCGCGCTTCAAGGTGCGGGCGCTGATCTCCGGGCTCGAGCCGGCCTTTGGCGAGGGCTATGCCAAGCGCAACGCCGAACAGAAGGCGGCCGCTGCCTGCCTCGTCGCGCTCGGCCTGTGGGAGCCGGACGAGATCGAAGATGAGTGAGGCGCCGGACGCGGCCGCGCCTGCCGCGCCGCGGTGCGGGTTTATCGCCCTGATCGGCGCACCCAATGTCGGCAAATCGAGCCTGGTCAACACCCTGACCGGCGCCAAGGTGTCGATCGTCAGCCGCAAGGTGCAGACGACGCGCACCACCCTGCGCGGCATCGCCCTGCACGGTGCAAGCCAGCTCGTCTTCGTCGATACGCCGGGCATTTTCGCGCCGAGGCGCAGGCTCGACCGGGCCATGGTGCAGCGCGCCTGGGCGGGCGCCGCCGACGCCGACCTGATCGCGCTCATTGTCGATGCGGCGACCGGCCTCGACGATGAGACCGCCGCCATCCTGCCGCGGCTCTCGGACATGGCCGACAAGGCAATCCTGGTTCTCAACAAGATCGACCTGGTGAAGCCCGAGGGCCTGCTCGCCCTTGCCGGCGCGCTCAACGAAAAGCTCTGCTTCCGGCGCACCTTCATGGTCTCGGCCAAGACCGGCGACGGCGTCGGCGATCTGAGGGACTATCTGGCGGAGCAAGTGCCGGCCGGGCCGTGGCTTTATCCCGAAGACCAGCTCACCGACGCGCCGCTCAGGCATCTTGCCGCAGAGATCACCCGCGAGAAGCTGTTCGACCGACTGCATGACGAGGTGCCCTATGCCTCGACCGTCGAGACCACCGACTGGAAGACCGTCAAGGGCGGCGCGGCGCGTATCGAGCAGACGATCTATGTCGAGCGCGAAAGCCAGCGCAAGATCGTGCTCGGCAAGGGCGGCCGCGCCATCCGCGATATCGGCACCGCGGCGCGCCTTGAGCTTGCCAAAATCCTGGAGACGCCGGTGCACCTGTTCCTGTTCGTCAAGGTGCGCGAGCGCTGGGGCGAGGACCGCGCGCGCTACCGCGAAATGGGTCTCGATTTCCCGGATGAGTGAGCTGGGTCCAGCCGGTCCGGCAGACAAAGTATGCCCGCGGCGACGGGAAAAGCGCGAACGCGAATGCCGTCACCGTAATCGGCGTTACGACATGGCCTATTAACGGCGCTTTTCCGCAGCAACTACTCCGGACGGGCCTTAGCCGCTTTTTGGAATTTTCGCAGTGTGGCTTGACTTTCAAGGCCTTAAGGCCCATCTGTGGCCTAGAACTTCTCGCGATCGCGCGATTCGCCCCGGGCTTCCGGGCGTTATTGTCTCGAGACCCAAGTCCAAAAAACCCATCCGTTCCAAGTGCGCGTGGACGATGACGACACGGCCAGGGCCTGTCGCGCGCCGCTGTGCGCGCGTCCCCCCGGCGCATAAGGAACATTGAACGTGACAGTTACATCTTTCGCCGAGCTTGGCCTCTCCGGCCGGCTCCTGCGTGCTCTTGAGGACGCAAACTACCGGACCCCCACTCCGATTCAGACCAAGGCCATCCCGCTGCTTCTCGACGGACGGGACCTGCTGGGTATCGCCCAGACGGGCACCGGCAAGACGGCGGCCTTCACGCTGCCGCTCTTACAGAACCTGGAAGAGGATGACGAGCGCGCCAGCCCGCGCCGCACGCGCGCGCTGATCCTCGCCCCGACGCGCGAACTGGCGCTCCAGATTGCCGACAGTATCAAGACCTATGGGCGGCACATGCGCATGCGCCAGGCGGTGGTCATGGGCGGCGTCGGCCAGCGGCCGCAGGTCGATGCGCTGCGGCGCGGCGTCGATATCCTGGTGGCAACGCCCGGCCGACTCCTCGATCTGATCGATCAGGGCCACGTCGACCTGCGCCGCACCGAGTATCTGATCCTCGACGAGGCGGACCGCATGCTCGACATGGGCTTCATCGGCGACGTGCGGAAGATCGTCGCGATGTTGCCGCAAGAGCGGCAGACGCTGCTGTTTTCGGCGACCATGCCGGCAGAGGTCGCCAAGCTCGCCCGCGAGATCCTGTTCGAGCCGGAGCGCGTCGAAATCGCGGCCAAGACCGTTGCCGTGGAGCGCGTCGAGCAGCACGTCCACCACCTCAGCGCTGCCGCGAAGCGCGCCCGGCTGAGCGAACTTCTCGCCGCGCCCGGCTTCGAACGGGTGATCGTCTTCACCCGGACCAAGCACGGCGCCGACAAGGTGGTGAAGCATCTTGCGCACGACGGCGTCGGCGCCGTGGCGCTGCATGGCAACAAGTCGCAAGGCGCGCGCCAACGCGCGCTCGACAATTTCCGCGAGGGCCGCTCCCGCGTGCTGGTCGCGACCGACATCGCCTCGCGCGGCATCGACGTCGACGACGTGACCCACGTCATCAACTACGAGCTGCCGAACGTACCGGAAAGCTATGTGCACCGGATCGGACGCACCGCCCGCGCCGGGGCGGCCGGCATCGCGATCTCGTTCTGCGATCCCAGCGAGCGGCCGCAGCTGCGCTCGATCGAGCGGCTGATCAAATGCTCATTGAGCGTTGTCGGCGAGGTGCCCGTCGAACCCGTGGCCTCATCGGCCAAAAAGGATCAGGGCGCTTCGCGCCGGCCCGCGCCGGGCACCCGCAAACGGCGCCGGCGCTCCCGGCGGTTCGATCGGCGCGCCGCCTAGAGCGGTTCATGGTTATAGGGGATCAATTCGATGGGCCAAGTCGGTTCATCCGGGCAGGCGTGGGCCGCGACGCGCGATACGGGATATCGGGCGAGCGCGGCAACGAACCCGGTGGGCCGATTTGGCCCACCGAAGGCCGGGTTCTTTTGCGCCGTGGCGGTGTGGCGGCTGTTGGCCGAGGCACCGCATCGCCCGGCGAGCCGCGCCGGGCCACGGCGAAAAATCATCCCGGTAAACTGG
>JAUYJB010000038.1 GCA_030688605.1 Hyphomicrobiales bacterium | reverse complement strand
CACATGCGCGGTGGAAATGGTAATCCCGCGCGCCTTCTCCTCCGGCGCCTTGTCGATCTGGTCGAACGGGGTGAAGGTCGCTCCGCCGGCCTCCGCCAAAACCTTGGTGATCGCCGCCGTCAGCGTCGTCTTGCCATGGTCGACATGGCCAATCGTGCCGATGTTGCAATGCGGCTTGGTCCGCGCAAACTTCTCTTTCGCCATTGGAGCTCTCGTTCACCGCTGCGTTTATCGGTCCCTGGTGGGTTCGGAATGATCCATCATGCGGTCCAACCTGAAGCGACACCTGCGGCCATCCGGTACCCCCGCGTCGTCCCGCCCTGGGGCGGCTGCATCTTCCCTGGAGCGGGTGAGGGGAATCGAACCCCCATCGTCAGCTTGGAAGGCTGCTGCTCTACCATTGAGCTACACCCGCCTGCATTCTCCATTAAAGCCCGCCACTGGAACCAGGTGTTGGTGGAGGGGGTTGGATTCGAACCAACGTAGGCATAGCCAACGGGTTTACAGCCCGTCCCCTTTAGCCACTCGGGCACCCCTCCGGATCGGGCCGTACACATAAGCATTTGCAAATTGGCGTGGCCCTGCCATTTGCGCAAACAACCCCCGCCCCGCCGAAGCCGGCAGGAATGTCCGCCGTTTATGGTGATGTCGCAGCCGTGTGTCAACCGGTAAAGCGAAACAAACACGCGAATTCCCCCGCACCGGCCGGAACCGGGCCGGGCGGCAGAATTCGTGCATAGCAATGACGGTTTCTATATAACGCAATCCATGAGCAAATACCAGGGCCGGCGCTCCGGCATCCCCCGCGGCGCCACGGCGCAGACGCCAGGCCGAACCCCCGGCAACCGCGCGCCGCGCCATCTCCTGGCGCTATACGGCTTGCACGCGGTAGAGGCCGCGCTCGACAATCCGCGCCGCGAGGTGGTCAGCGTCACGGCCACCCAAGCCGTTGCCCGGCGTCTTGCCCCGGCGCTCGCCCGGCGCGGGCTTCAGGCGCGGATTGCGGAAAGCGCGGAGATCGGCGCGCGCCTTGCCGAGGGCGCGGTGCATCAAGGCGTGGTGGCGGAGGTCAAGCCCCTACCCCCGCCCACGCTGGCGCAGATCGTTCCGGCTTCGCCGCTGATCGCGCTCGACCAGGTCACCGACCCGCACAATGTCGGCGCCATTCTGCGGTCGGCGGCCGGTTTCGGCGCCGCGGCCGTGATCGCGCCCGATCGCGGAGCGCCGGCGCCCTCCGGCGCGCTTGCCAAGGCCGCCTCCGGCGCCCTGGAGCACGTCCCCTATGTGCAGATCACCAACCTCGCCCGCACGCTCAAGGAGCTCAAACGGGCCGGGTACTGGATCTTCGGCCTCGATGGGCAAGCCGAAACCGCGCTGGAAACGGTCGCCGGCCACGCGCCGGCGGTGCTGGTCCTCGGCGCGGAAGGCGGCGGCTTGCGCCGCCTGACGCGGCAGGAATGCGACGTGCTGGTGCGCATCGCCCTGCCGGGAAAGATCAATAGCCTGAACGTGTCCAACGCCGCCGCGATCGCTCTTTACGCGCTTTCCCGCGCCGCAACGCTCGGACCCCAATCGACCGACTCGACTGAAATCCACCAAATCTGAATCGGATTTCGGTCTTATCTATTCGGTTGAGCATGTTCTTTTCGCAAAACCGGTTCCCACTTTTGCGGAACATGCTCTGGAGACTATTGACCGTCTGCCGGCTGTAGGCAGCGATAATAGGCCGGACGCGTCAGCCCGGCGTCGCCGCAGCGGCGATAGCCATCGAGCTCGTTCAAGAAGCTGTAATTGATGTAGGGATTGACCAAGAAGCGCCCCTCCTGCTCCTTGAAATTGCCGAACCGGTCGATCTCGTCTTCGAGGTCCGGATAGAGCGCCAGAATGGCCTGCTTCAGCTCATCGCCCTTGAAAAAATTGTCGGGCAGCTGGTCGAACGGCCCGTCGAAATAATTGTTGTTCTCGACATTGCCGGCATAGACGGCGATGAGCAGCTTACGGTCGAAGTAGCGGTCCTTGTAGAATGCGAACCCGGTGCGCATGCCGAGCAGGATCGACGGATCGCCGTCGCTGTAGGCGACGAGTTCCTCCGATTGCGGGCCGGTTTCATCGAGCACGAACATGAACCGACCATCCTGCTTGTGGAACATCAGGAAGAATTGCAGGCCGGATTCGTCAAACACCGGGCCGAGATAGGTCTCCCCTTCCCCGACCATTTGCGGCGGCGGCTGCACGCCGCGCAGATCATTGAGAGCGAACAGCACGGATTTGCCCTTGAAAGTCACCCGGTAGAGCAGGTCTTCGACTTTTTCCACCTCAACGCCGTCGACAATCGAAAGCGGACGGTACTGGGTCACCAGTTCCGTGCTCCAGTCCTGCGTCTGGTTGAAATAGGCGAAATGCAGGACGCCCTCGTCGCGGTCCTTGATATCGAGGCGCATATTGCCGGCATAGACCAAGCCCTTATAACCAAAGGTGAAATAGAAATAGTTCTCGGTCGGGTACACGGTCACCCGGTCGGAAAGTTCGGAAAATACGTGCCCGAAGACGCTGGCGATGTCGTCGATGGCGAAATCGGGCGCCGTGCGAACGCCCTCGACATAGGTTTGGTTGAGCGACACGCCGTTGGTGCCGGATTGCGCCGCCGCGGCGCCGGCCGACAGCAGCAGTGCGGCGCAGACGGCCAGGCTTCGAGTCAGGCTCATCTTGCGTTGCAGAACCATGGCCGGATAAGCCCTCCATTGTTGCGCTCGGATATTGGCGACCGAGACATCCGATGATCACGACTTCGGCGCAACGACGCTGCGAAACAAGGCTCGATCGACCCCGCGTCGCGCCCAACGCAGCCTACTTCTCCGGGATTCTCGGCCCGACGTTCGGTTGCGGAACCCGTATGAGCGGCGGTTGATCGGCGAGCGTGGCGCGGCTGGTCGCGGAATTGTGCTGCGAAGAATGGTTCGAGCGGTGGAAGGTCGACAGCGCCGAGTTGTGCGTCGGCGTCGGCGTCGGTCTCGGCGTGACCGCCGGCCTTGCATGGCTGGTCGCGGAATTGTGCTGCGAAGACTGGTTCGAGCGATGGAAGGTCGACAGCGCCGAGTTGTGCGTCGGAGTCGGCGTCGGGATCGGTGTCGGTGTGAGCGCAGGCCTTGCTCGGGTTGTCCGCGAATCGTGCTGAGAAGACTGGTTCGAGCGATGGAAGCCTGAGAGCAGCGGATTGTGCACCGGCGTCGGCGTCGGCGTCGGTGTCGGCGTGACCGCCGGCCTGGCCCGGCTCGTCGCGGAAACGTGCTGCGAGGATTGGTTCGAGCGGTGGAAGTTGGAAAGCACGTCCGAATGAATGACCAACGGGTGCGTCGTTCTCGGATCATGCAGCGCCGAACCCTGCGTCCGGTGGAAGGTCGACAGGATCGGACTATGCACCGGCGTCGGCGTCGGTGTCGGCGTGACCGCCGGCCTGGCCCGGCTCGTCGCGGAAACGTGCAGCGAGGATTGGTTCGAGCGGTGGAAGTTGGAAAGCACGTCCGAATGAATGACCAACGGGTGCGTCGTTCTCGGATCATGCAGCGCCGAACCCTGCGTCCGGTGGAAGGTCGACAGGATCGGACTGTGGACCGGCAGCTCCCGCGTCGTGCGCGGGTCGTGCTGGTCGGACCGGCGCGTGCGGTGGAAATTCGAGATCGTCACCTGGTGCAACGGCCGCGCCCGCGTCGTCGCCGGGTCGTGCAGCGCCGAGCTTATGGTCCGGTGCAGGGTCGACAGGATCGTATTGTGCAGCGGCAATTCCCGCGTCGTGCGCGGGTCGTGCTGATCGGACCGGCGCGTGCGGTGGAAGATCGAAAACACCGGGTTGTGGGTCGGCCGTTCGCGTGTCGTCCTCGGATCGTGCTCCGAAGACCGGCGCGTGCGGTGGAAGCCGGACAAAGCCGGATTGTGGATGGGCAAACGCAGGCTGGTCACCGGATTATGCAGCGAGGAGGTCAGGGTGCGGTGGAAGATCGAAATGATCGGATGGTGCAGCGGCAGTTCCCGGGTCGTCCTCGGGTCGTGCTCATCGGACCGGTACGTGCGGTGGAACGCCGAGATCGAGGTGCGGTGGAGAGGAATCGGCCGCGTCGTCACGCCGTCATGCAGCGAGGAGCGGTAACGCAGGTGGAATGACGAGATTGCCGGGTCATGCAACTCGATCGGGGCACTGGTGCGGAAATCGTGCAGCCGCGAAGCAAATCTGCGGTGGAACGCGGAAATCTGGACCTGGTGCGCCGGCGGCGGCGGAATTTCGATGTCCACATAGATGCAATCGCTGTTATTGCGCGGGTTCGCGTCGCCGTCTCGCGCCCCGCCGGGCCCGAACAGCGCGATCAACAGATCGTCGGAGATCTCACCCGTCTCGGGCAGGCCGAAGGCCCGCTCCGCCTCCGCGATCGCGGCGCTGGTGCGCGGACCCACAATGCCGTCGGGCGGGCCGGGATCGAAGCCGCGGATGTCGAGCTCGATCTGGATGGCGCGCAGCTGGTCGCGCCCGCCGAGGCTCAGCCATTCGATGGCCACGCAGTTGCGCACCCGCGTCAGTGCGATGTCGCTGGGCGCCAGGAAATCGACACTGAGCGACAGCCGCTCGCCCGGCGCAAGCCGTGCAAGCGGGAAATAGCAGGCGATCTGCGCACCGCTGTCGCTGCAGATCCATTCGCCGTGGTCTCCGGCCCGATAGACGAGGCCGCCACCAATGTCATCCGACAACACGATCGGACCCTCAAATGGGATGGTGCCAGCGTTCAGGACGGTGAACTGGAAGCGGCACAATTCGTTCGGGCCGCAATTGGCGACCACGCGCTTGGACACCGCGAGGTCCGGGACGTCGGCAATGAGCGGCTGCTCGCCGGCGGCGCGATAGATTTCGAAATCACCGACATGCCCCGGGCTCAGCTGCGCGGCAGTGTGCTGCAGCCCGACCATGTATGAGGCGTCCGGTCCCGTCGGCGGCGTTACCGGACCGGGGCTCGGGTAAGGCGCATAGGCCTGCGGCTGGGCGAGGTCCGCCAGCTGCGTGCTCGGCGTGCCCTGCATGCCCGTGGTCGGGCGCGGGTCGGTACCCTGGCCGTCGGTGCTCGGGCATGGCGTCAGTGACGAGCAAAGATCGTCGCCGGTCATCCACACGACCGCTTCCGGCGCGGTGGAATCGAGCGCACCTGAGCCGGTGTAACCGAAACCGAGCGCCAGACCTCCGGCCGCGGCGGCGCGCAGGTGCGGCGGGTCGAGATCGCTGCGCTCGTCATAGCCGACATCGAAGCGCCCATCGGCAAGCCATAACCCCTCCTCGCCGCGCGAGAACAGCAGCACCCGCGAGCCCCGCGGGGTTGTCGCCGCGTCGTCGCCGGGAAGGGAAACGCCGTTGAGCCCGCCGCGCTCGGCCAGGAACATGGCATCGGCGCTCGAAAAGGCGATGTCGGTCACCGGATGGCTCGCGCCGTGCTCGTCGACATCCTCGGCGGTGACGAAGAAGGGCGGCAATTCGAACTCGCGCCGCACCGATTGCAGGTCGAAGCCGCCGGCAGGGTCGAGACCGACGGACCAGATCGTATTCGTGGCATCGTCGCTGTCGGCTTCCCATTCCGGGTTGCCGAAGCTCTGCGAGCCCCAGACCGCGTAATAGAGCCGCACGGCGCCAATCTCGAAATCCTCGTGAATGCCGAGCCCGTATACGCGACGGCGGAAGTCGGCGATGTTCCAGCATTGCGGATCGGCTGAAAAGCGCGCCGCCGCCTCGTCGGCGGACCCCACGCCGCAGTCGGCGATGCGCGGAGCGCTTGCGGGATCGAAGGAGACGACATCGCTGACGGCGTATTGCGCGGTCTCGCTGTCGAGATAGTAGGCGCGCCCGTCGACGCCGTGGTCGTAGCGGTCGATAACCTGCCCGCTTGCCGCATCGATGCGAAAGATCATGCCGGATTCGAGATCGGAGACGAACAGCTGATTGTTGGTCTCGTCGAAGGCGATATTGCCGAGGCCGGCGCCGCTGTTGGGCCGATCGTCCACCGTCAGATCGGCGAAGACCTCCGGCTGGTAGGCATTCTCGGCGCTGAGCCGATAGACGGTCCCGGGGCCGCCATTCGGCCCCCACATGCCGTCCATCCAGTCGCTATTGTCGGGATTACGGAAAAGCCCGTAGGCGGAGCTCGCCGTGACGTAGATATTGGCCGGTTGCGCATTGTCGACCGCGATGCCGAATAGCTGGCCGGCATCTCGCGCCAGCACGTGCAAGACTTCCGGGACATTGTCCCAGCGGCTGCCGTTGGCGTTGTAGCCGGGACTCGACAGATCGAGCACGCGCGCAACTTTGCCGTCGGGATCAAGGACAAATTCGCCCGGCGCCGCACCGAGCATGACGCCGGAGAAGCCGGTCACCACCCCGGCGCCGTTCGGCAGGTCGCGCGGTTGCGCATGCGCGCCGGCGCCGAACGCCACCATGGCCAGCGCCGAAGCGGCGACACGCATCGGCGCGCACATGGCCGGTTTCCGGTTCTTTCCGTGCGATGTGGAGAAACGAGGCATCCACCAGAGGCAGCTCAGAATCCCGGCGTTCGACATACCCACCGTCTCCTTATGCCGTACACCGCCCCTGGTGTTCGGGCACTATAGACCGGTCCAAATCGAGCGGCAAGGCGCGCAGGCCTCGGGAGATGCCAGCCCCCACCTGCCATCGGACCTGTTTCAGAAGGCTTTAAGCGCTCGATAAGTCTTTACGCGCCAGGCCTTGGAGCGCTCAGGGAAGCAACACCGTCGCGCCCGTCGTCTTGCGTGCTTCGAGGTCGCGGTGCGCCTTGGCTGCGTCTTTCAGCGCATAGCGCTGGTTGATGGCGACCTTGACCGCGCCGTTTCCGACGACGCGGAACAGCTCGCGCGCGCCTTTGATCAGGTCCTCCCGCTTGGCGGTGTAAGTCGCTATCGTCGGCCGGGTCACGAACAGCGAGCCCTTCGGGGCCAGAGTCTGCAAATCGAACGGCGGCACCGGCCCCGAGGACTGGCCGAACAGCACCCACATGCCGAGCGGCCGGAGGCAGTCGAGCGAACCCGGATAGGTATCCTTGCCGACGCCGTCATAGACGACATCGACGCCGGCGCCCTTGGTGATCTTTCTCACCCGTTCGACGAAGTCCTCGGCCTTGTAGTCGATCACGTGTTGGCAACCGGCGGCCTTGGCCAGCCTGACCTTGGGCTTGCCGCCGACAGTGCCGATTACGGTGGCGCCCAGCGCATGGGCCCATTGGCAGGCGATCTGGCCGACGCCGCCGGCGGCGGCATGAAACAAGATGGTCTCGCCGGGCTTGACCCTGTGGGCGCGGCGCAGGAGGTATTGCGCCGTAAGCCCCTTGAGCATGATCGCGGCGGCCTGCTCGTAGGACACGTTGCGCGGGATCTTGACCGCCCGGTCCGCGACTAGGTTCCGCTCCTCGGCATAGGCCCCGAGACCGCCGCTATAGGCGACGCGGTCGCCGGGCTTGACGTCCTTGACGCCACGTCCGACGGCGACGACTTCGCCGGCGCCCTCGGCGCCCGGAATGAAGGGCAGGCTGGGCGGTTTGTAGAGCCCGGTGCGGAAATAGGTGTCGATGAAGTTGAGCCCGATCGCGTGATGGCGGATGCGGACCTCACCCTTGCCGGGGCTGGCGACTTCGACCTCCCGCCATTTGAGTACGTTGGGGCCGCCATGCTGGTCGATCTGGATCACGTGCGTCATTGGAGTGCCTCCTGGAGCGGAGTTCCCGGGCCGAGAACAGAGCCACGCTTTTGCAAATGTGGCTGCCGCGGTCAAGAGCGCCGGCGGCCCTTCGGCAGGGTGGCGAGACACGCCTCGACGATGGCGTCGGCGTCGATGCGGTAGGTTCGGTAGAGGTCGGGGACGGTCCCGGTCTGGCCGAAATGCTCGACGCCCAGCGCCTGCACGCGGTGCCCGCAAACGCTCCCGAGCCAGGCCAGAGCGGCGGGGTGGCCGTCGGTAACGGTGACGATCTGGGCGCTGCGGGCGAGCGGCCGCAACAGCGTCTCGACATGCGCGTCCAGCAGGTCGGCGTTCTGCTGGCGCGCCCGCTGCGCCGCCTGCCAGCCGGCGTTCAGCCGGTCGGCGGAGGTGACCGCGAGCAAGCCGGCATCCGGCGCAAGCTCGAGAATGCGGCCCATGGCGGTCGCCGCTTCGCCGGCCAGCGCCCCGGCAAAAGCAATCGCCAGCTCAGCCCCCTCGACCGGCGGACGCAGCCAATAGCCGCCCTTTACGATGGCCTCCTTCAGCGCCGGCGTCATGTCGCGGATCGGCTGTTCGACCGGCTTGGTCGACAGGCGCAGATAGACCGAGCCGCCCTTGCTCTCGCGCGGCCAGCTCGTGTCCTCGGCCTCCTCGTCGCGCTGGATGTAGCCGAAGGCCCATTCGAGCACGGCGGCAAGCTCGTCCACATGGGCCGGCTCGAAGGCGGCGAGCCCGTCCTGGGAGATGCCGACGAGCGGCGTCGCGATCGACTGATGCGCGCCGCCCTCCGGCGCCAGCGTGATGCCCGACGGTGTCCCGACGAGGATGAAGCGGGCGTCCTGATAGCAGGCATAGTTGAGCGCATCGAGACCGCGCAGGATGAAGGGGTCGTAGAGCGCGCCGATCGGGATCAGCCGTTCGCCGAACAGCGAATGGGCAAGCCCCAGCGCGCCAAGCAGCAGGAACAGATTGTTTTCGGCGATGCCGAGCTCGATGTGCTGTCCCTTGGGGCCGGCGTCCCAGCGCTGCGCCGACATCAGCTTGCGGGCGCGGAAGATGTCCTCCTCCTGCTGGCGCGAGAACAAGGCCCGCTGGTTGACCCACGGCCCGAGGTTGGTCGAAACGGTCACGTCGGGCGAAGTGGTCACGATCCGGTCGGAAAGGGCGCTGCCGCTCTTGGCGATTTCCGCGAGGATCTTGCCGAAGCCCTCCTGCGTCGACATTTGGCCGCGGATGCGCGGCAGCGGCAGCGCCGGAACCTCGATGCGGGCGGCCTTGAGCCGGCGCCGGCCCTTGGCGTTGAACGGCACGGAGGTCAGCAGGGCCTGCAAGCTGCGCGGCTTCCGATTGAGGCCCGCGACCTTATCCCATTCCTGTCCCTCGAGAATGTTGTTGGCGTCGCGAAAACGGGCCATCTGCCGAGCCGTCATCAGGCCGGCATGATTGTCCTTGTGGCCGGCGAATGGCAGGTCCTTGCCCTTGATCGTGTACGCGATGAAGCACACCGGCCGGTCGCTGGGCGCCTGCTCGAAGGCGCTGACGACACTCGGCATGTCGTGGCCGCCGAGATTGGTCATCAGCGCATGCAGCTCGGCATCGTCATGGCCGTCGACAAGCGCCAGCGTCCTCGGCGCATCGGCAAGGTCGGCGGCGAGCTGGTTGCGCCACGCGGCGCCCCCCTGAAACACCAGCGCCGAATAGAGCATGTTGGGACAATCGTCGATCCATTGCCGCAGCCGTTCGCCGCCCGGCCTTGCGAATGCCTGCTCGAGTTTGGTGCCGTATTTGAGGGTCACGACCTGCCAGCCGAGGCTGGCGAATACGTCGCGATAACGCTGAAAAAGTGTGTCCGAAACCACCGAATCGAGACTCTGCCGGTTGTAGTCGATGACCCACCAGCAGTTGCGCAGGTCGTGCTTCCAACCCTCCAGCAGGCATTCGAACACATTGCCCTCGTCGAGCTCGGCATCGCCGATCAGCGCCACCATGCGCCCCTCCGGCCACTGCCTGCCCCAGCCGCGCGCGCGCAGATAGTCCTGGGCCAGGCTGGCAAAGACGGTGATCGCGGCGCCGAGACCGACCGAGCCGGTGGAAAAATCGACATCGTCGGCATCCTTGGTGCGCGAGGGATAGGACTGCGCGCCGCCAAGGCCGCGAAAGGCCTTCAGCTTGTCGAGGCTCTGATTGCCGATGAGATATTGGATGGCGTGAAACACGGGGCTCGCATGCGGCTTGACCGCCACCCGGTCCTGCGGCCGCAGAACCCGGAAATAGAGCGCCGTCATGACGGTGGCGAGCGAGGCCGAGGAGGCCTGATGGCCTCCGACCTTCAGCCCGTCGACGGATTCGCGGACCAGATTGGCGTTGTGGATGATCTGTGTCGAAAGCCACAGGACCTTGCGTTCGATATCCTCAAGCAGCGGAATATCGATCTCATGCGGCCCGGCGCGGCTTATCTGCTCGCGTGCCATGGGCCAGCCAGACTACAGCAGATGCGGGACTTTGGCATCCACGGCCCGAAAACAGCCTAAAGACGCTTAGGATCCGGCGCGCCGCCTGCGGGCGGCGAGGACGTTGACCGCCTCGACGCCGGCGGCGAAGGCCATGGAAAAGTAGATGTAGCCGCGCGGGATGTGGAACCCGGCCCCGTCGGCGACCAGCGCCGCGCCGATCAGCATCAGAAAGCTCAGCGCCAGCATCTTGGTGGTCGGATGGCGGGCGATAAAGCCGCTTATCGGAGCGGACGCCAGATACATCTCGATGATCGCGATCAGGACGGCGGCGATCATCACCTCGACTTGCTCGGCGATGCCGATGTCGGTGATGATGGAATCGAAGGAGAACACCATGTCGATGA
>JAUYJB010000037.1 GCA_030688605.1 Hyphomicrobiales bacterium | reverse complement strand
CGTGAAAAACCGCCAACACGACAATCCGACGCACTTCCGGAAGAAAGTACACGGAGTATGGAAAGCGGCGAGCCTGAACGCAGCGAATTGCGCCGTATTTGACGGGGAATCTCTCGGGATGATTGGACGCAAGCCCGACCGCACGCTTAATCTCCGATATGAACGTGGCGCCAAGTCCGATTTGCCGTTCTTCGTACCACAATGCCGCAGCGTCAAACTCGGCTCGCGCTGCGCGGCGAAAGACGACCCGCAAGGTCATCTATTCAAGCGGGCGGTGATAGATGACTGAACTTCTTCCCAAGAAACGACGTCGTCAGGATTGGCTTCGTGGTCCGCGAGGCGACGATCAAGTTCGGCGCGTTGAGCATCTGTCAGCGGAGTAGCAGCGGCAATGCTATCCCAAAGCTCTTCAACCAGAATCAGGCGATCCGCAACACTGAGCCTATCGATACCAAGTGACTTTAGTGAAACGCTCATGGTCATCTCCTACCTATAATGCGATGGTACCAAATTCATCCTACGATCGACAAATAAGCGCATAACGTCCGCGTTGAGCAGCGCTCGCAGAGCGTCTGCTCGAACGCAGGGTTCAAGTAAGCCGCTACGCGGCAGTATGTTGCGCGCATTGAAGTAATCCCATTCTATGCATCGCCTGAGCCGGCCAAGCTCATGGCCGGGCTTCTGTATTTCTGTTCTCCTCCTCGGACCGCCGCGTCGCGGCGGGCTTCGATCATTTACCGAGGAGAGTCGTCATGATGACAGACTGGTATCAAAAATCAATGAATGCCCTGGCACTCAACGGCAAGGCTGGCCGTACGCAGGAGGCGTACAGCCGCGCGCTGCGCATGCTCTGCGAGTTCTACGGCAACAAGGAGCCGGAGGACATTGGCGAGGCAGAGCTTGAAGCCTACTTCCTGCATCGGCGCAACGTCGATCACTGGTCGGCCAACACGCTTCGCATCTGCTACTGCGGCATCCGCTTCTACTTCGTGAAGGTTCTCCAGCGCGATTGGAATCTGTTCAACTTCCTGCGCGCCAAGAGCGAATCGCGCCTGCCGGCGGTGTTGAGTCGGGAGGAGGTTCGAGCAGTGCTCGGTTGTGTGCGCACGGCGCACAACCGCGCCTACCTCGCCACCGTATATGCCTGCGGTCTGCGCTTGCAAGAGGCGCTTTACCTGGAGGTCTGCGACATCGACGCGGATCGCATGATGATCCATGTGCACCGTGGCAAAGGCGCCAAGGATCGCTTCGTACCCCTACCCAAGAAGACGCTGGACACCCTACGCCAGCACTGGCGCAGCCATCGCCACTCGCGACTGTTGTTTCCGGCCTATGGGCGCGACAGTCGTTCGGCGGGGAGCGCCACGCAGCCGATGGCCATCAGCAGCGTGCAGGGCGCCTTTCGCTCCGCCAAGCTGCAGGCAGGGATTACCAAGAAGGCGGTGTCGGTTCACACGCTGAGGCACAGCTATGCCACGCATCTGCTGGAGATCGGCGTCAACCTGCGCACCATTCAGCAGTACCTGGGGCACACCAGCCTGGAGACGACCATGGTCTATCTGCACCTGACCAACAAGGGACAGGAAGATGCGGTCGCGCACATCAATACCCTCATGGAGGGGCTCTGACATGGGCGCCATTCAGGAGATCTTCCGCCGGCATGGGCCGGCGTATCGGACCGAGTTCGGCGAAATGATGCCGGTGTCCCACGCGCGGGTGATCGAGGCGATCATCGACTGCCGCAGTGCGGCCTCCGGTTCGATCCTGTATCAGTGCGAGGACTGCGGCGAGCCGCAGGTGGCCGCGCGCTGCTGCGGCAACCGCCACTGTCCGGTGTGCCAGCAGGGCAAGGCCGAGCAGTGGCTCTGTCGCCAACTCGAACGCCGGTCGCCAACGCCGTACTTCATGCTGACTTTCACCGTGCCGGCCAGCTTGCGCGAGTTTCTGCGCCGCCATCCGCGTGAAGGCTATGCGGCGCTGTTCGCGGCCTCCGCCGGAGCGATCAAGACCCTGGCCGCCGATGACAAGCATCTGGGCGCCGACACGCCGGGTTTCTTCGGGGTGCTGCACACCTGGGGCCGGCAACTGCAGTACCACCCGCATATCCACTACGTGGTGCCTGGCGGCGGCTTCGATAGTCACGACGGCCGCTGGCATGCGGCCGATCGCGGTTTCTATCTGCCGGTGCGCGCCCTCTCGCCGATCTTTCGGGCGAAGTTCCGCGACGCCATGGCCGACGCCGGCCTCCTGGCCGAGATCGACGCCTGCGTCTGGGCGGTCAATTGGAACGTCAATTGCCAGCCGGTGGGCGATGCGCAGGCGAGCCTCCAGTATCTCTCCCGCTATGTCTTCAAGGTCGGCATCTCGGAGGGCAGAATCGTGCGCGCCGATGATGCGCAGGTGGTGTTTCGCTACCGCAAGGCAGGGAGCTCCCGCCAGCGCACCATGGCGCTCGCGCCTGCCGAGTTCATCCGGCGCTTTCTCCAGCACGTGTTGCCCACCGGGTTCATGAAGGTGCGCTACTTCGGCTTTCTGTCGCCGAGTTTCTCGATGCCGATCGAGGAGGTGAAGGGGCGCATCGAGTTGGCGCGGGGCTTCGCGCTGAGAGCCCCGCCGGAGGCCCCCGCCGAAGTCTCGGGGGCGACCAGCGCGATGTGTTGTCCGCATTGCGGTGGGAGGCTGCGCTGGTGCTCCGTCGTGTTGCCCCGACCGCTGGGCAGTCGCGCATTGTTGCGTCCGAACGTGGCCGACAACAAGCCCCTTGGGGCCACTGCGGTTTGCGCATCGGGATAGGCGCCGGCGCCGGTCCGTCACCTTATTTGCATGTTTGTTGTGTTCGCCCTTCGCCCCTGCGCGGGGGCACGGGGGAGTGTTGTCCAATGCCGGAAAAATGCGCTGCGCATTCGCTTGCGCAGCCTCGAATTCGCGTCGATCAAACCCGCTAAGCGCCATCGACCAGGTCTGATCGACTGATTTCTTGACGCTCCACCCGGCGCGCAGCTCCTGCGCGCCAC
>JAUYJB010000036.1 GCA_030688605.1 Hyphomicrobiales bacterium | reverse complement strand
GAGGGTGCAGTTCCATTCGCTGCGGTTCACGTCGATGGGGCGAATGGTGACCCCGTGACGCCGTGCGTCGTCAACGAGGGTGGACGGCGAGTAGAAGCCCATGGGCTGGGAGTTGAGGAGCCCGCAGACGAAGGCCGCGTGATGGTGGCACCGAAGCCAGGCCGTCACGTAGGCGATGAGGGCAAACGACGCGGCGTGGCTTTCCGGGAAGCCGTACTCGCCGAAGCCGCGGATCTGGGAAAAGATCCGCTCGGCGAACTCTTCGGGGACGCCCTCGGCCACCATGCGTGACACGAGCCGCTCGTGGTGCGCCTCGATGCGGCCGCGGGACCGCCAGGCGGCCATGTCGCGCCGGAGCTGGTCTGCCTCGCCCGGTGTGTAGCCCGCCGCCAGGATGGCGAGCTTCATGACCTGCTCCTGGAAGATGGGCACGCCCAGGGTTTTTTTGAGAGTGCGCTCGAAGCTCGGGTGGGGGTAGACCACGTTCTCCTGGCCGCTTCGGCGTCGCAAATAGGGGTGCACCATGTCGCCCTGGATGGGGCCGGGCCGCACGATGGCCACCTCGATGACGAGATCGTAGAAATTTTTCGGCTTCAGGCGCGGCAGCATGGACATCTGGGCCCGGCTTTCGACCTGGAACACGCCGAGCGAATCGGCGCGGGCGAGCATCCGGTAGACGGACGGGTCCTCGGCCGGGATCGTGGCCAGCGTCAGCCGTTCGTCATAATGCGCTTCGATGAAGTCGAATGCCTTGCGGATGCAGGTCAGCATGCCGAGGCCGAGCACGTCGATCTTGAGCATGCCGAGCGCGTCGAGGTCGTCCTTGTCCCATTCGATGAAGGTGCGCTCCTCCATGGCGGCGTTGGCGATGGGCACGACCTCGTCGAGACGGCCCTTGGTGATGACGAAGCCGCCGACATGCTGCGACAGGTGGCGCGGAAAGCCGGTCAGCTCGCGGGTGAGCCCGAGCGTCATGGCGAGCGTCGGGTCGGCGGGTTCGAGGCCGAGACGCCGCACCTCTCCCTCGGCGAGCCGGTCGCGCGAAAAGCCCCACACCGAGCCGGCGAGCGCCGAAACCGTGTCCTCGCTCAGCCCCATCGCCTTGCCGACCTCGCGCACCGCGGAGCGGGTGCGGTAGGAGATGACGGTCGCGGCGATGCCGGCGCGCTCGCGGCCATATTTCCCGTAGATGTACTGGATCACCTCCTCGCGCCGCTCATGCTCGAAATCGACGTCGATGTCGGGGGGCTCGCGGCGCTCCGCGGAGATGAAGCGCTCGAACAGAAGGTCGATGCGGTCGGGGTCGACCTCGGTGACGCCGAGGCAGAAGCAGACGGCGGAATTGGCCGCCGAGCCGCGGCCCTGGCAAAGGATGCCGCGCGCCCGCGCGAAGCGGACGATGTCGTGGACGGTGAGGAAATAGCGCGCATAGTCGAGTTCGGCGATGAGCACGAGCTCGTGCTCGAGGCTCTTGCGCACTTTGTCGGGGAGACCTGAAGGATAGCGCTCGCGCGCGCCAAGCCAGGTCAGCCGTTCGAGCTCCTCCTGCGGCGTGGCGCTCTCGCCCGCAGATTCGTCGGGATATTCGTATCTCAGCTCGTCGAGCGAAAAGCGGCAGTCCTCGGCAAGACGCAACGTCTCGGCGACGGCATCGCGATGGTCGCGGAACAGCCGCGCCATTTCGGCCGGGCCTTTGAGGTGGCGCTCGGCATTGGCCTTTAGCAGGCGGCCGGCTTCGTGGATGGTCTTGTGCTCGCGGATGCAGGTCAGAACGTCCTGCAGCACCCGCCGTTGCGGGGCGTGGTAGAGCACGTCGCCGACGGCGACAAGCGGCACGCGATGGGCCCGCGCGGGACCGGCAAGACGGTCAAGCTGCACCCGGTCGCGCCCGCCATAGGAGAGGCTGGCGGCGAGCCAGACGCGGCCGGGAAAGGCATGGGCGATTTCGGCAAGCGCCGCATCACTTGCCTCGCCCCAGCGCGGCGGCGCAAGAAGCGCCAGATTGAGGCCTTCTCCCTGTTCCAGAAGGTCGGCGCGGAACAGCCGGCATTGGCCCTTCTCGGCGCGCCGGTTGCCCAGGGTGAGCAGGCGGCTAAGCCGGCCGTAAGATCCGCGGTCACGCGGATAGGCGAGAATATCCGGCGTGTCGTCGCTGAAGACAAGCCGTGCGGCGGGGATGAATTTCAAGCCGTGCTCCTTGGCAGCCGCATGGGCGCGGACGATGCCGGAAAGCGTGTTGCGGTCGGCGAGCGCCAGGGCCGCAAGGCCGAGCGCCTTGGCCGCTGCCGCCAGCTCCTCCGGATGCGAGGTGCCGCGCAGGAAAGAGAAATTGCTCATCGCCGCGAGCTCGGCATAGGCGGGATGGTCTCGGGAAGGGATAAGACTCATGCGAAAATCCCGTGGATGAACCAGCGGGGAGATGCCGTTTCCTGGGTGTACAGCCCGGCGCGATAGAGCCAGAAACGCCGGCCATCTTCGTCCTCGACCCGGTAATAGTCGCGGGTGAGATGCGCCCCGTTGCCGCGCCACCATTCCGGCGCGATGCGCTCCGGTCCCTCGGCGCGGGCGACGCGGTGGCTCATCCTGCGCCAGGAAAAGCGCACCGGCGGGCCGTCCGGCACCTCGGCGATGGCGTCGACCGGCTCGGGCGGCTCGATGAGGCGCACGGGCCGCGCCGGTGCATCATCGTCTTCCGCGCTCGCATCTTGCGGCCAAGGGGCACTCTTGCGCGGGGCTTCGAGCGCGGCGGGCACGGCGGCGACGGCGAATTCGGGAATATGGCTGTCCAGGGGGCTGAGCCGGACGATGCGGCGCAGGCCGAACCGGGCGCCGAGCCGGTCGATCAGGCGGGCGAGATCCTCGCTCCCGCCATCTCCGCCCAAGGAGCCATCCGTTATGCCGATCTGAACCGGATCGAGCGGCGCGGTGACCGGCGCCGACAGGCGGATGACATCGAAGCCCGTGTCCTTATCCGCGCGGGGAGCCAAGGCCGCGAGACGCTCGTTGAGAAGCTCCGCCATGCGACCGGCGTCGCGCAGCGGCCGGCTGGTGCTGACGGTGATGCTCACGCGGCTGCCGGCAACTCCGAACAGAACCAGATCGAGGCGCCGCGCGCCGCCGCCGCGCCGTTCCAGCGCCGCGGCAAGATGGGTTGTCAGCGATTTAAGGCAGGCAGCGATGCCGTCGGCAAGGGCGAGCGGCTCGATAAAGCGGCGTTCGGCGGAAAAGCGCGGCACGGGTGTAAGCGGCGAGATCGGCTCGGCCATGCGGCCGAGCGCCTGGTCGAAACGCTTCAGCAGAGTTTCGCCGAGGCGGGCAGCAAGGGGCGCGCGCGGCGCATCGATGAGCTGGCCGATGCGCTTCAGGCCGAGGCGGTCTGCCGCCGCCACGTTTTCCTGATCGAGACGCAGGGCCGACAGAGGCAGCGGCGCCAGGGCGTCGACAATGCCGTCCTCGGCGATGAAGCCGCCGCCATGGCGGGCAAGCGCAAAGGCCGCGCCCGGCGTCGGCGCAACGGCCGCCGCAGCGGCAAATCCGGCGCCGGCAAGGCGCATAAGAAGGTCGTCGACGAGAGCGGCCTCGCCGCCGAAGAGATGCGCACAACCGCAAATATCGAGAAACAGGCCGCGCGGGCGATCGAGTGCAACCAGCGGCGTATAGCGGCCGCACCATTGGGCGACATCACGCAACAGCGCCGCGTCGGCCTCAGGACCATCCTCGACCACGTCCAGGACGGGCAGCATGGCGCGGGCGTCGGCGAGTGCCATGCCGGAGGTAAGACCGGCGCAGGCCGCCGCCTTGTTGAGAGCGACGAGGCGCAGGGCCTTTTCCGTCTTGGCCACCGTGACGAGCAGAGCCGTCCTGCTCGCCTCATTCGGCGCCGTGCGCCGCCGATCGCGCATGATCCGGTCGGTCGAAAGATAGGGCAGCCAAAGCGCCAGAATGCGCGGACGAAAGGTGGAAACGGTACGCATCGGACTTCCATTCGACGGTCCAGGCGCCGAGGCGCCCGCCGCGGTTCTTGTCAAGGGCAATCTTCCAGCGCGGCCGGCCAAGAGCGTGTGCCGAGAAACTCAGGCCGGCGTCGGAGCGCGCGGCGACGCTCCAGCGGGTCGAAGCGGCCGACGGGGCATCGGCGTTGCGCCCGCTGAGCAGCAGCACCGGCACGCCGGAAGCCTGGGCGGCGAGGCGCAGCCTGCGGCTTGCAATGAGGCTCAAGGCACGCCCATCCCAGAGCTCGGCGAGGACGAGGGCGAGCGCCCGGCAGGAAAGCCCCTCCTCCGCCGCCCACAACGTGTCGCGGGCATTTCCCGAGTGGACGATCAAAAGCCGGCCCGGATTAAGCCCCAACAGGCTGAGCCCTGGCCCATAGGGCGCGCCCGCCTCCTGGGCACTCATCGCCTGCTGCGCCCAGAGCAGGGGGCCGGGGCGCATCATCGCCATCAGCCGGGCTGCGAGCGCCAGCGCGAAGCCGGTTGCGGCCCCATCCTGGCGTGGTGTCGCACCCGTCACCTCGTGCAAATCGCCGCGGGCCAGGCCGCCGCCCAGGAGATGATCGATCTCCGGCACGCCGAGCGGCACGACAGACCGCCCTTCGCCTGCATGCCGCATGGCCTCGCCCGGCACGGCCCCCCCTGGCACCACCAGAGGCCGCGCCTCGATGGCGGCGATTTTCCGCCTCAACTCCTCGACAAGCACTCTGGCCATGGGCATCCGCTCTCAACTCGAACATGTTCCTGTTTTGTTCTCATCAGGAATCCATGAACCCAGAATGGAGTCAAGAGGCGCT
Organism: Hyphomicrobiales bacterium; assembly: GCA_030688605.1. Taxonomy (NCBI): domain Bacteria; kingdom Pseudomonadati; phylum Pseudomonadota; class Alphaproteobacteria; order Hyphomicrobiales; species Hyphomicrobiales bacterium. Next base: position 44,551 of record JAUYJB010000036.1, on the reverse strand, counting down.
CATCAGAGGAAAAAATGTCACTGTGCCGCCACCGGTCCACGCCAAGCTTCCCTTTGTATGAGCGGCTGGAATTCATTAAGCTGAATGCGACTCACCTTCGCACCGTCCGCAACGCCGAACCGCGGGAGGTTTTCCCGTTATGCCCAATTCATTTGCCGCCACCTTTCCCGTCTCCTGGAAAATCCTGCTGGTCGTCCTCGCCGGAATCTTGCTCTCCGGCTGCGGCGTCAATGCGATTCCGACCTATGAGGAGCAGGCCACCGCAGCCTGGAGCCAGGTCGAAAACCAGTATCAGCGCCGCGCCGATCTGATCCCGAATCTGGTCGAGACGGTGAAGGGCTATGCCGCGCACGAAAGGGAGGTACTGGAGGCGGTGGTCGCGGCCCGCGCCAAAGCGACGCAGACGCAGATCCCCCCGGACATTCTGACCAATCCTGCCGCCTTCGAAGCGTTCCAGCAGAACCAGGCGGCACTGACCGGTGCGCTTTCCCGCCTGCTGGCGGTAGTGGAGAACTATCCGGACCTGAAGGCGAACCAGAATTTTCTCGCCCTGCAGTCGCAGCTCGAGGGCACCGAGAACCGGATTTCGGTGGCCCGGCGCGACTATATCGAGGCGGTGCGGCTCTACAACACGGAACTGAAGACCTTCCCCGGCGTGATCTGGAAGGCGGTGCTCTATTCCGACCGTCAGCCGATGCAGCAGTTCTCAGTCGCCGAGGGCACGAAGGAGGTGCCCCAAGTCAACTTCAATTGACGGGCAATCTCCATGAGCGCGGCGCAGACCAGGCCATGAAGCGGTGGACATCAGCACTGGTGGTGCTGGCGGTGTTACCCGCCTGCGGCGCGGCGCTCGCCGCCGAGCTCGTCTTTCCCAACCTGACCGGCCGGGTCGTCGACGAGGCCGGGCTCCTGGACGCCGCGCAAGAAACCGCGCTCGCCGCCAAGCTCCAGGCGTTGGAAGAAAAAACCACCGACCAGCTCGTCATCGTCACGCTTTCCTCGCTGCAGGACACGTCCATTGAGGATTTCGGCTACCAGCTCGGCCGCCATTGGGCGATCGGCCAGAAGGACAAGAACAACGGCGTCCTGCTGATCGTTGCGCCGAACGAGCGCACGGTGCGCATCGAGGTCGGCTATGGGCTCGAAGGCACGCTCACCGACGCGCTCACCAAGATCATCATCGAGACATCTATCCTGCCGCGCTTTCGCGCCGGCGACATGGCCGGCGGCATCATGGCCGGCGCCGACGACGTCATCAGCGCGCTGACCGGCGACGCCGCGGCGATCGCCGAGCGTGCCGCCACGCGGCCGGAGGTCAAGGACGAGCTGTTTGCGATGGTCTTCCCGGTGATGATTTTCTTGTTCGTTATCCTCATTTTCATCCTTATTTGGCGCGGCGGCACAACGGGCGGGCGCTGGTCGTCGGGCAGCTCGTCAGGCGGCTCTTGGAGTTCGTCAGGCGGCGGATTTTCCGGCGGCGGCGGCAGTTTCGGCGGCGGTGGATCGTCGGGGAGCTGGTAGCCCATGAGCATCGGCGAACAGGAACGCGAGGAGATCTCAGCCGCGATTCGGATGGCAGAGGCGATGACCAGCGGCGAAATCTTCTGCGTCTTTGCCCGGGCAAGCGACGATTACCGCTATATTCCGCTGCTGTGGGCGGCACTTGCCGCGCTCATCCTGCCGGCGCCGCTGATCCTGCTCACTCTGTGGCCGGTGCAGATCATCTATGTGGCGCAGCTTGCCTTGTTCTTGGCCCTGGCGCTCGCCCTTGCCTGGACCCCGCTGCGCGTCCGCCTCGTGCCGGGGCCGGTCAAGCGAAGGCGCGCCCACCGCCATGCGTTCGAATTGTTCCTCACCCATGGGCTGCACATGACGGAAGCCCGCACCGGCGTGCTGATTTTCGTATCGGAGGCGGAACGGTATGCGGAAGTCGTGGCCGATCAAGGGATCTATGAAAGGGTCGATGCTGCCGTCTGGGACGAGGCGGCGGCCGCTCTCGTCGCCGCCGCGCGCAATGGCCGCCCGGCGGCGGGCTTCGTCAAGGCAATCGCGATCTGCGGCGAGGTGCTGGCCAGGCACTTCCCGCTTACCGCCGGCGACCGCAACGAGCTGCCCAACCAATTGGTCGAGCTGTAACCGCGGCACGCCTGCTTAACAATCGCGCGAGGCCGTGAAAGGCCCGCCGCCGGCCTCCCAATAATCTCTATAATGCCTGCCGGTCGGTTATCGTTTGTTCACGGGCCTGGCCCAGAATTGGCCGCTAGAGCGTGGTCCGCAAAAGTGGCAACCGGTTTTGCGAAAAGAACATGCTCAACCAAAAGGACAGGAGCGAAATCCGTTACGGATAACGTGGATTTCGGTCTACGGTCCCGGCCGGAATTTTTTGAGGACAGCACCATGGCGTTACCCGCCGAACAGGCAAACCAGGATCTCGCGGACCATGTGATCGCGGCGGCGCGGGCGACCCGCGACATCGACGCGGACGCCACCGGCTTCATCGCCCTCTTGCTCGCACACGGGATTGCCGACGACCTCGCGCAATACAGCTACGAAGACGTGGCGGCGGTGGCGCTCGATGCCTGGGAGCATCTGCAACGGCGCAAGCCCGGTCGCCACAAGATCCGCATCGCCAATCCGGACATTTCGGTGCTCTCCGAATATGGCTGGCGCACGCCGGTCACGGTCATTGATATCACCAACGATAATATGCCGTTTCTGGTCGATTCGGTGATGAGCGAGTTGCAGGATCGCGGGCTGAAGGTGCATCTGGCGTTGCACCCGCTGCTGGCGGTTCCCCGCGACAAGGCAGGCCGGCGCACCGGACCTGTGGCTGAGGGAAAGCCGGGGGATAACGCGACTGAAGGGGTCGTGCGCGAAAGCCACATCCACATCCATGTCGAGCGCATGGAGCGCGCCGCGGCGCGCAAAGAGCTTGCCGAGTCGCTTTCCGGCGTGCTCGACGATTGCCGCATGGCGGTCAATGACTGGCCGGCGATGTTGGCACGGCTGGAAGAGGCCATCGAGAGCTTTCGAAAAGCCCCGCCGCCGATGCCTGTCGACGAGATCGCCGAAACGATCGAGTTTCTGCGCTGGCTGGCAGAGGACAATTTCACCCTGCTCGGTATGCGCGAGTACGCCTTCAACGGAAAGGCCGGAGCTGGCGGGCTGGAGCGTCTCGCCAAGACCGGTCTCGGCATCCTCAGCAATCCGGACGTCAAGGTGCTGCGCCGCGGTCGCGAGCTCGTCATCTTCACGCCGGAACTGCGCGAGTTCCTGATGCAGCCGGCGCCGCTGATCGTTACCAAGGCCAATGTACGCTCGCGCATCCACCGGCGCGTGCATATGGACTATGTCGGCATCAAGCTGTTCTCGGCTGACGGCGACCTGACCGGCGAATTGCGTCTCGTCGGCCTGTTCACCTCTTCCGCCTACAACAGAAGCGCCCGCAACATCCCCTTCCTGCGGCGCAAGGTCGACCACGTGCTGCACCGCGCCGGATTCGACCCGACCGGACATTCCGGCAAGGCGTTGATCAACGTACTGGAGCAGTTCCCGCGCGACGAGCTGTTCCAGATCGACCTGGAAACCCTGACCCGCTTTGCGCTCGCCATCCTCCAGCTCGACGAACATCCGCGCCTGCGTGTACTGACGCGTCCGGACAAGTTCGATCGTTTCGTCTCCGTGATGGTTTACGTGCCGCGCGATCACTACTCGACGCAGGGGCGTGCCGTCATCGGTGAATATCTGGCAAAGATCTATGAGGGCCGGATTTCGGCCTATTATCCGGCATTCCTGGAAGGCGCGCTGGTGCGCGTCCACTACATTATCGGTCGCTACGAGGGCAAGACCCCGGACCCGCCGGAACGGCAGCTCGAGACGGATATCGGCCGGCTCTTGCGCACTTGGGACAACAATGTCCACGCCGTGCTCGCGCGCGGTATCGAGCCGCAACAGGTTCAGGCGCTGCTCGACAAATATCGCAACGCCTTCTCGATCGCCTATCAGGAGGCGTTTGCGGCCGAGGATGCGGTCCAGGACATCGCCATCATCGACAAACTCACCGAGGACCACCGCATCGCCATCGATTTCGTGCCCCATTCCGATCGGGTGGGCGACAGCGCACGGCTGCGCCTGAAACTGTTTCACCTCGGCGAGCATATCACCTTGTCGAGCCGCGTTCCGATGCTGGAGCATATGGGCTTTCGCGTCGTCAACGAGCGCACTTATGGCATCAATCCGGCCGATTCGGAGAAAGTCTGGCTGCACGAGATGGCGCTGGAGACCGCCGATGGCAAGCCGGTCGCACTGCCGCGGCTGGGCGGGCCGCTGGAGGACTGCTTCATGGCAGTATGGCGCGGCGCGGCCGAGAACGATGGCTATAACGGCCTGGTGCTGCGCGGCGGCCTTTCCTGGCGCGAGGTTGCCATATTGCGTGCCTATTCCCGCTATCTGCGGCAGGCGCATATTCCCTTCGGCCAGGGCTACATGTCGACGACGCTGAACCGGCACTCCGAGATCGCCGTCCAGCTCATTGGGCTGTTCCGGACCCGCTTCGATCCCGATCTCAACCTCGATATGGACGGGCGCGCGGGTGAAAGCGAAACGATCCTCAAGCGCATCGAAGAAGCGCTGCAGGGGGTCGAAATGCTCGATGAGGACCGCATCATCCGCCGCTTCGCCAATCTCGTCATGGCGACCTCGCGAACGAACGTCTATCAGCGCGATCCCGACGGCGCGGCGAAGGCAACCATGGCCTTCAAGATCCACTCCACCGCGGTCGAAGAGCTGCCTAAGCCGCGCCCCTTTGCGGAGATCTTCGTCTACTCCCCCCGCGTCGAGGGCGTGCATCTCCGGTTCGGGGAGGTCGCCCGCGGCGGCGTGCGCTGGTCCGACCGGCCGCACGATTTCCGCACCGAGGTGCTCGGTCTTGCAAAGGCCCAGCAGGTCAAGAATGCTGTCATCGTCCCGGTCGGCGCCAAGGGCGGCTTCGTGTTGAAGCGGCCGCCGGCGGGCGGCAGCCGTGAGGACCTCCTGGCCGAAGGCGTCGCCGCGTACAGGATCTTCGTCTCGAGCCTGCTCGACCTGACCGACAATCTCGACGGCGACCACACCATTCCGCCGCCGCGCGTCGTGCGCCACGATGGCGACGACCCCTATCTCGTGGTTGCTGCCGACAAGGGCACGGCGAGCTTCTCCGACATCGCCAACGAGATTTCGGAAGGCCGCCATTTCTGGCTCGGCGATGCCTTCGCTTCCGGCGGCTCGGCCGGTTACGACCACAAGAAGATGGCGATTACCGCGCGCGGCGCCTGGGAGGCGATCAAGCGCCATTTCCGGGAGATAGACGTCGACATTCAGACGACGCCCTTCACGGTCGTTGGCATTGGCGATATGTCCGGCGACGTGTTCGGCAACGGCATGCTTCTGTCACCCCGGATCCGACTCGTTGCCGCCTTCGACCACCGCGACATCTTCATCGATCCCGATCCGGACCCGGCGGCGAGCCTTGCCGAGCGCAAGCAGCTGTTCGAGCTGCCGCGCTCGTCCTGGCAGGACTATGACAAGACGCTTATTTCCAAGGGCGGCGGCATTTTTTCGAGGCAAGACAAGGCGATCCCGCTGTCGCAGGAAATGCGCGACATCACCGGCCTTTCCAAGGACAAGGCGACGCCTTTCGAAATCATCAACGGATTGCTCAAGGCCAAGACCGAGCTGCTCTGGTTCGGCGGCATCGGGACCTATGTGCGCGCCAGCGAAGAGAGCGACGAGGCGGTCGGCGACCGGGCCAACGACGCGGTGCGCGTCACGGCCAAGGAATTGCGCGCAAAGGTTGTCGGCGAGGGGGCCAATCTTGGCATGACCCAGCGCGCGCGCATCGAATTCGCCGCCCATGGTGGGCGAGTTAATTCCGACGCCATCGACAATTCCGCCGGCGTCAATACCTCCGACCTCGAGGTCAATATCAAGATTGCGCTTGGCGCGGCGGTGCGTGCCGGCAAGCTCTCGGTTCCGGATCGCAACCGGCTTCTCGCCAAGATGGCCCGAGACGTCGCCAAGCTCGTGTTGCGCAACAATTACATGCAGACGCTGGCGATTTCGCTCGGCCAAAATCTGGGCTTGGCCGATTTCGAATTCCAGGCACGGTTCATGCGCGACCTGGAGGCACGCAGCCTGCTCGACCGGGCGGTGGAAAACCTCCCCGACGACGCTGCGCTCGCAGAGCGCGAGAAGCAGGGCCGGCCTCTGACCCGACCGGAGATCGCGATCCTCATCGCCTATGCCAAGATCACGCTCTACAACGACCTTCTCACCTCGAACGTGCCGGACGACAGCTATCTTGGCGCCGAACTGATGCGTTATTTCCCGGCGGCAGCGCGCGAACGCTTCGCCGATGAGATCCATGAGCATCGGCTGCGCCGCGAGATCATCGCCACCATGCTCGCCAATTCGATGATCAATCGCTGCGGTCCGACAATGATCAACCGCCTCACCGACGAGACCGGCGCCGACGTGCCGAAAATTGCCGCTGCCTTCGCGGCGGCGCGCGACAGCTTCCAAATGACCGCGCTCAATTCCGAGATCGATGCGCTCGACAACAAGATTGTCAACACGGTGCAGCTTGAGCTTTACGGCGAGGTGCAGTCGCTGCTTTTGGACGAGATCGCGTGGTTCCTGCGCAACGCCGAGTTCGGGGAGGGGCTGGCCGCCCTCGTCGAGCGTTACCGGGAGGGCATCGAGGAGCTGTCGGCGGCACTGGACAGCGTCCTGCCGGCCGAGGCCCGGACTCGGCTTGACCGGGCGCGCGAGCGCCTTGGCGAACTTGGCGTGCCCGCCAGGCTCGCCGAACGCATCTCGGCGCTTGAGCCCCTGGCCATGGCGCCGGACATCGTTCTCGTCGCCGGGAACACAGGAAAACCCGTCGACGCGGTTGCACGGGCCTTCTTTGCCGTCGGCGCCTATTTCGAGACCGACCGCATCGTTGAGCTGGCCCATGGGCTGGACATCGCCGACTATTTCGGTCGCCTGGCGCTCAATAGCACGCTCGACAATCTCGCCGACGCGCAGCGCCGGCTTACCGCCCAGGTCCTGGCAACGGGCGAGGCAGGCGAAACTGGGATCGAGAAATGGGCCGGCAGCCGCCGCGCCGAGGTGGAACGTACGCGCCGCTCGCTCCGGGAGATCGCCGGCGACGGGGCGCTGACGTTCTCGAAGCTCGCCGTTGGCGCGAGCCTGCTGCACGATCTCCTGCGCAGGTGAGGGTGGCGCCATGCCTGCGCCCTGGGGCACTATGCGGATCATAGGGCTCGATCATGGGGGCACGTCATGGGGGATAGTGGCAGCGACGGTCCAACCGCCGAAGAGCAGGATGCGCCGGGCGGGGGGTCGCGCGCGATCGTGGGGTGGGTGATGTTCGATTGGGCGGCGCAGCCCTATTTCACGTTGATAACCACCTTCGTTTTCGCACCCTATTTCGTCGCCCACGCCGTCGGCGATCCGGTGCAGGGCCAAAAACTGTGGGGCTATGCGGTGGCCGGCGCCGGGGCCGCGGTCGCGGTTCTAAGTCCGGTGCTGGGCGCCATCGCTGACGCCGGCGGACGGCGCAAGCCTTGGATCGCGGCCTCGTCCCTGCTGTTTGCCGCTGGCGGCATCGGTTTGTGGTGGGCGGTTCCGGGTCTGCCCTATGGCGTGCTCCCGGTGCTTGCCGCCTTCATCGCGGCAACCGTCGGCGCGGAGGTCGCCGCCGTATTCACCAACGCCATGCTGCCCGACGTGGCTCCGCCGTCTCGAATCGGCCGCATCAGCGGCCTCGGCTGGGCTGTCGGCTATATGGGCGGTCTGACCAGCCTCGCGGTCATGCTGATCCTGTTCCTGGCCGATCCGATCGCCGGCCGCACCGTCGCCGGTCTTGCCCCTCTCCTGGACCTCGATCCGGCGGCCTTCGAGGGTGACCGTTTCTCCGGGCCGTTCTCGGCCATCTGGTATCTCGTCTTCGTCGTGCCCCTGTTTGCCTTCGTGCCTGACCGGCCGCATCAGGCGCGGCTCTCGGCGGCAGTGGTGGCGGGCATGAAGTCGCTGCGTGCGACGCTTGTGCGGCTTGCCGCGCGCGGCCCCATAGCGCGCTATCTGGTCGCCCGCATGATCTATACCGACGGGCTTTCTGCGCTGTTCGCTTTCGGCGGCGCTTATGCCGCGGCGACATTCGACTGGCAGGCCCAACAGGTCGGCCTGTTCGGCGTCATCCTGATTATCGCCGCGACCATCGGTGCCGGTTTCGGCGGGCGGCTCGATGATCGGCTCGGATCGCGGCGGTTGATCTTGACCAGCCTCGTCATTTTGGCCGCAGCGGCCATCGCCATTCTGTCGGTCGGCCGCGATCATGTCGGTTTCGTCGTCTCGGTTACCCCCGCAGACGCCGGTCGGCTGTTTAATTCGATGTCGGAGCTGGCCTATCTCGCCGCCGGCTGCGTCATCGGCATCGTGGCCGGACCGATCCAGTCGGCAAGCCGCACGCTGCTGGTGCGATTGGCGCCGAAAGAGGAGATCACCGAATATTTCGGCCTCTACGCGCTGGTCGGCAAGGCGACGGCATTCTTGGGCCCGCTGATGATCGGCGCGGTAACGGCTGCGACCGGCAGCCTGCGCCTCGGCATGTCGGTGATACTTCTGTTTCTCGTCGTGGGCTACGCGCTGCTTAGGACGGTGCCGGATGCTCGGGCCGAGTAGCGCTAATGGCGGAAATGGCGCATCCCGGTGAAGACCATGGCAAGGCCGGCCTCGTCGGCGGCCTCGATCACCTCTTGATCGCGCATTGAGCCGCCGGGCTGAATGACCGCGGTGGCGCCGGCTTCCGCTGTGGCAATGAGCCCGTCGGCGAAGGGGAAGAAGGCGTCGGATGCCGCAACCGAGCCACGGGTCAGGGGCTCCGTCTCGCCGGCCGCTTCGGCCGCGTCCTGGGCCTTGCGGGCGGCGATGCGGGCTGAATCGACCCGGCTCATCTGGCCCGCGCCGATGCCAACCGTGGCGCCGTTCTTGGCGTAGACGATGCTATTCGACTTGACGTGCTTGGCGACGCGGAAGGCGAACTTGAGGTCGGCCAATTCCTGATCGCTCGGGGCGCGCTTGGTCACCACTTTGAGCTCGACATCGTCGATATTGCCATTGTCGCGCGACTGCACCAACAGGCCGCCTGCGACGGACTTGACGGTGAGCCCCGGCGCGCGCGGATTCGGCAGACCGCCGGCGATGAGCAGGCGCAAATTCTTCTTTGTGGCGATCACCGCTCTTGCCGCCTCGTCGGCGTCGGGCGCGATGATGACCTCGGTGAAAATCTCGACCATGGCGCGCGCGGCCTCGACATCGAGCGGCCGGTTCGTGGCAATGATGCCGCCGAACGCGGACACGGGATCGCATTTGAGCGCCTTTCGATAGGCTTCCACGAGCGTTGCGCCGACCGCTACGCCGCACGGGTTGGCGTGCTTGACGATGGCGACGGCGAGGCTCAACGCGGGGTCGAACTCGGCGACCAACTCGAAGGCCGCGTCGGTGTCGTTGATATTGTTGTAGCTGAGCTGCTTGCCCTGGAACTGGCTTGCCGTGGCAACGCCTGCGCGCACCACCCCGGTGCGGTAGAAGGCCGCCTGCTGGTGCGGGTTCTCGCCATAACGCAGAATCTGCGCAAGCCGACCTGCAAAAGCGCGGTAAGTGGGCGCCGTCTCGCCGGTCTCCTCGGCGAACCATGTGGCGATCGCCGCGTCATAGGCTGCCGTGCGGCCATAGGCCTTGGCGGCAAGCTCTCGGCGCAGCGCGGCGCTGGTGCCGCCGCCATTCTCGGCCATGTCGGCCAGAGCGCGGGCATAGTCTTCCGGGTCGACGATGACGGTGACGGCGGCGTGGTTCTTGGCCGCCGAGCGGATCATTGCCGGGCCACCGATATCGATATTCTCGACGCATTCCGCAAACCCCGCGCCCTTGGCCACCGTCGCCTCGAAGGGATAGAGATTGACCGCGATGAGGTCGATCGCCGGGATCTGGTGTTCTTGCATCGCCGCTTCGTGTTCGGCATTGCCGCGCACCGCGAGCAGGCCGCCATGGACACGCGGGTGCAGGGTCTTTACCCGGCCGCCCATCAGTTCCGGAAAGCCGGTCAGCGCGGAAACTTCGCGGGCTTCGATTCCCGCCTCGGCCAGCGCCCGGGTGGTGCCTCCGGTGGAGATGATCTCGACCCCCAGGCCGGCGAGGCCGCACGCAAATTCAATGAGGCCCGACTTGTCGGAGACCGAGATGAGGGCGCGGGCGATCTTTTGCTGTTTCTCGCTCATGGAGCTTCTTTGCGGGCGTCTTTCCGGGCGTTCCGGTCGACGCATTGCGATCCTGTGTTTAACGCAACCTCGCGGCCTTTAAAGCGATTTGGATTGGGACAAAAAGGCGCATCGGTTCATTCCTGCGCCAGGGGCAGCTCCCGTTGCTCGACGGCATCCGAATGGGCGGGCGCCGTGGAGCGGCCGGACTCGCCCACCTGGACCAGCGACCAGGCGACGCGTGGCTGATGGTTGACCCGTCCATAGACGACGATCTGGCCGGTTCGCCGCGGTCCGTCCGGATCGGGCAAGTAGACGCTTTCCTCAAGCTCCGCCTCGGCGCCCTCGACGGCGAAGCTCCAGGCCTCCCGGTTCGGCAGCGTCAGCATGATGCCGTGAGCGGTTGTGGAGCGGCTGGCGTGGACGTCGGGGTGAAGGTGGAAGCGCAGCGCATAGGCCGGATTGGCGTCTGTGCGCGCGCAGGAGAAAGCGTCCTCGCCGGTCAGGACGCGGCCATCCGCCTTGATCTCCAGACGGCGCTCGTGAACGACGCCGAACCGCTCGTAGTAGCCGTCATGGCTGGCGGTGACCCGGGTCATGCCCACCCCTGTCTCGCGGGCGACTGTCAGATGATGCGGGCCGGAGAGCACCAGTTCGCCGACAATGTCGGCGAGCCATTTGTCGCCGACAAGGCGGCACGAGGAGGAATCCTCGACCGTCGCCGTCGAATGGGCGGCCGTCGTGCGCGCGGCCTGGCGCCAGGCCCGGCTGTTGGTCGCCGGCGCGCCGCAATTGACGATGATGCGATGTTGGGCCGAGCTCAGCTCGAAGGCGAGGCAGCCGGCATGGGCCCTACCGCTGAGCCGGATCGGCGGCGGCCGGCCGGTGTCCATGATGATTGTGGTATTGCCCGAGGTGAGGCGCTGATAGCCGGAATAGGTCGCATTGTCGATCGGCTTGCCGAATGAATCGTCATAGGCAAGCACGGTCGCCGCCGCGTCGGCCTGGCTTGCGCCCATACCGTTGAACAAGGCGAAAGCGCCGTCGCCATGACGAAAGAAGCGGATCATGGGCATCATCCGGTCGATGGCGTTGAGCAGACCGGCGGGGGGATGGATCTGTCGCGCGCTGAATGTCTGGCGCAGCGGCAGAAGCTCGAGCAGCAGGGTTACGATGGCGCCCGGATCGCGGCTGGCATGGCCGCCGTCGGGCAGAATCTGTCGGGCCAGCTCCTCGTTGAGCCAGCGTGCCGCCTGGCGCTGCTGACGGTCGAGCCCGCCGAGGCACAGGCCGGCATAATTGAGGGCGATGATCGCGGTCAGGCGCGGCAACCCCTCAGGCGTCGTGGTCGCGGCCTTGCGCAGATAGCGGATCTGGCGGTTCAGGCTGCGCAGGAAACGCCGGTAAAAGGCGCGGTCGGCCCCTTCAAGGATCAGCGGCGAATGGCACAGCCAGGAGATGATCCGGCGTGCGGTGACCTCCGCGTCCGCGGACACGCCCCGCCAGTGGCCGGCGGATAGCAACCAGTCGTCGATGAGCGCTCGGGATTGGGAGCGCGCCAAGGCGGCGTTGGTCGCGCGCAGATGGCGCAACCAGCCGAAGCCGACCAGCGCCCGCTGCCATTCCAGCGACGGCGGCGAGGAGGTGAAGGGAGAGCCTTGCTCGATCACCGCGACCTGGCCGGCAAGCGAAAAGCGGCCGCCATAGATCTCGTTGGCGATGGTCGGGTCGGCGGTGCGGAGATCCTGCGGAGCGAGCAGGAGGCGGTCGGTGATCGGACCGGAAAACCGCCACCGGTACAGCGAAGAGGGATAGAGCCGCCGGCGCAGGGCGCGCATAAGCGCAGCGGTCAGGAGCAGGGCAAGCCGCCCTCTCTCTCTCAGCTTGGATGCGAACATGTCGCGCTCTTGCCTCCTCGCCCTCGCCGCCGCTGACCGCATCTCACAACCGCCGCGTCGGTGGGGAGCCCGCGCCAACATTCGCGGCGATCCGCGTTAAGGTCAATGGATGATCGCCGCCCTCTCGACGCGAATCAGCGTGTTGACTTTAGGTCCGGACGAGCCGAGCGGCAAAGAAGCCGTCCATGCCGGAAAGCCGCGGATTGGCGTTGGGAAGCATGAAGGGCAGCGTACGCAGATCGCCCGAGGCGGTGACGCCCTCGTCAAGGCCGCCGATGTCATCGGGCGTGATCGGCGCCCGGCGCACCGGCGCACCGGCCTCCAATAAACGGGTGATTTGCTGTTCTCCTTCCTCGGGCTCGAGCGAGCAGGTGCAAAAGACGAGCTCGCCGCCGGGGCGTATCAGGGAAACGGCGCAGGCGAGAAGCTGGCGCTGCAGCGCTACCAGCTCGTCGCGGTCCCGGGCGCGCTTGAGCCAAGCGGCGTCCGGGTGCCGGCGCAGGGTTCCGCTCGCCGTGCACGGGGCATCGAGCAGCACCGCGTCGGCCGGCGTGCCGGGTCGCCATTCGAGCATGTCGGCGACGACGATTTCGGCCGAAAGACCGAGGCGACGAAGGTTTTCCTCAAGCCTGCGGGCGCGGCGCGGCGATTTTTCCACCGCGACCACCCTGGCGCCGGCGGAAGCAAGCTGGGCGGTCTTGCCGCCGGGCGCGGCGCACAGATCGAGCACGGTCTTTCCGGTAACGTCGCGCAACAGCCGCGCCGGCAGGCTGGCCGCCGCATCCTGCACCCACCAGGCGCCCTCCCGATAGCCCTCGAGCGCCTCGATCCGCCCGCCGCGGACAAGGCGCACCGACCCGGTCGAAAGCACGATCCCATTGAGGCGCTCGGCCCAGCCGGCGGCGTCCTCCTTGACGGTGAGGTCGAGGGCCGGCTCGACAAGATGAGCCGAAGCGATGGCGCGGGCGGTTTCCTCGCCATAGGTCTCAAGCCAGCTCTGCCATAGCCAGAGCGGCGTGTTGAGTCGGGCTTCATCCTGCTGAGCAATAAGGGTTGCGCCCCTTTCGGCGAGGCGGCGCAGACCGGCATTGACGAGCGAGCGGTAATGCCGGGCGCGGGGATTGAGGTCGGCAAGCCGCACCGAAAGGTCGACGGCCGCGTGGGCCGGTACATTGAGAAACAGGATCTGCGCGGCACCGATGCGCAGGACCTCCTCGAGCGTTCCGGCGCGCGCCGGCACGCCGGACCGGTAGATGCGTTTCAGACAAGCGTCGATCTGGCCCAACCGGCGCAGCGCGGTGTATGTGATCATGAGTGCGAGCGCCCGGTCGCGCTCGGAAAGCCGGGCAAGGCCGTCCTCAGGGCTGTCCGCATCGAGAAGGTCGGCGAGCGGCCGGGCCTGCCGCAACACAAGGCTCAACAGGTCGAGGGCGACGCGGCGGGGAGCAAGGCCTGCGTCGGCGGCGGGTTTGTTGCGTTGTTGGCGGTCGGGTTCAGGCACGGCCATGCGCCGGGCGAATGCGGATCGGCCGTGCATGAACGAACATCAGCCCCAGGGCCCGGACCGACGGAGCCCGGCAGGCGGGACGCTTGCGGCACCGGCCGATCCCCGGCCGCCGCCGCTCGTTCCCCACTCCTCGGCCAGGGCGATGAGCTGGGCAACGCGGTTTTCGATCGCCGGGTGGGTCGAGAACAGATTGTCCATGCGCTCTCCGGAGAGCGGGTTGACGATAAACAGATGCGCGGTCGCCGGGTTGCGCTCGGCGGCCGGATTGCGGATGTGCGCCGCAGCGCCGGCGATCTTCTGCAAGGCCGAGGCAAGCGACAGCGGCCGGCCGCAGATCTCCGCGCCGAGGCGGTCTGCGGAATATTCGCGGGTGCGGCTGATCGCCATCTGCACCAGTGCCGCACCCAGCGGCGCCAGGATCATCAGCGCCAGCGTGCCGATGAGGCCGAGGCCGTTATTGTTGCGGTTGCCGCCGAAGAAGAAGGCGAAATTGGCGAGCATGGAGATGGCGCCGGCGATGGTCGCGGTAACGGTCATGATGAGCGTGTCGCGGTTCTTCACGTGGGCGAGCTCGTGAGCCATGACGCCGGCGACCTCCTCCTGCGACAGCGATTGCAGCAGGCCGGTGGTGGCGGCGACGGCGGCATGGGCCGGGTTGCGGCCGGTGGCAAACGCGTTGGGCTGGGCGGAATCGACGACATAGACGCGCGGCATCGGCAGGTCCGCCGCGGCGGCGAGGCGGCGCACGGTGGCGAAGAATTCAGGCGCGGTCCGTTCGTCCACCTCTGTCGCATTGTGCATGCGCAGCACGATCTTGTCGGCGTTCCAATAGCTGAAGGCGTTCATGGCCAGCGCCACGACGAAGGCGATGAGCATTCCGCCCTGGCCGCCGATGAGAAAGCCGATGGCCATGAATAGCCCGGTGAGGGCGGCGAGAAGCAGCGCGGTCTTGAAAAGGTTCATCTTTGTTCCGTTCGATCGTTCGCTTGACGCGGGCCGCAGCGCCCGCGACGTGTCCGATGAATATGATGGGGATGTCGTCGCCAAGCTTCAAGTTGGCGCGGCGCGGCGCTAGATTGTTTTCGCCATGCCCAGGGAGCCGAAAAGGACCGACCCGCAACGCGCCGCAGTCGGGAAACGCGGCAAGAAGCTGACCCCGGCGGCGGAACGCGCGCTCGCGCCGCAATCGACCGGCGCGGCGAGAAGGCCGAAAAGGAGGTCGCCAAGGAAGTCAATGACCGCGGCGGACTCGATCCGGTTCGTTACGGCGACTGGGAGGTCAAAGGCATCGCCAGCGATTTCTGAGCCTGCGGGTTGCTGCCTGCAGAGGCGGTATCTTCCCACGCGCTTTGCGTGATGTTTTTATTTTGTTCCCTTTTTTCACTCGACACCAGTATCATACACGTTATAGTTGTACAACCGTGGGTCGCAAGGGAATGGGAAAAACAACGAAATGGGCATGCACCGGTTCAAATCGCGTCGCGCCTCTCGCGGCCGCGGCCGCGCTGTTCGCAAGCGTGGCAGGCTGGGTATGGGCCGGCTCGCCGGCGGGCGGAGCAGGTTCCATTGGGCCCGAAAACGCTTCGACGGGGAGACCGGCCCAAATCATTCCGGGCGCGGTCAACAACAACCCGACACCGCATATCGGGCCACGCGCAGATATGCTCGCCGGGCCGATTTCGGCGCACGTCGCGCGCGTCGTCGATGGCGATACCTTGCTGGTGAGCGCGCATATCTGGATCGACCAAAAGGTTCAGGTCGCGGTGCGCATCCGCGGCATCGACGCGCCCGAGCTCAAAGCTGGCTGCGCCGGCGAACGGACATTGGCGTTACGCGCCGCCGACTTCGTGCGCAAGGCGGTCTCAGGCAAGACCGTGCGGCTCAGCGCCGTTTCCGGCGACAAATATTTCGGCCGCGTGCTTGCCGACGTAACGACGGCGGACGAACGCGCGCTCGGGCCTGAGCTCGTCGCCGCCGGCCTGGCGCGTCCCTATGACGGCGGGAGGCGGACGGATTGGTGCGGCAGCGCCGCCATCGAATGTCTCAATCAGTATCGACAGGGCTCTGCGCCCGCTATGCCCTCTTGTTCTGCCGGTTCTTGACCAGATTGTCGACGACGGCGGGGTCGGCCAGCGTCGAGGTGTCGCCGAGATGGGTCGCGTCGTCCTCGGCGATCTTGCGCAGGATGCGGCGCATGATCTTGCCCGAGCGCGTCTTCGGCAGGCCGGGCGCGAACTGGACCAGGTCCGGCGTGGCAATCGGGCCGATGTCCTTGCGCACCCAGGCGCGCAGCTCGTCCCTGAGCGCGTCGGACGGTTTCCCGCCTTCCATCAGCGTCACGTAGCAATAGATGCCCTGCCCCTTGATGTCGTGCGGATAGCCGACGACGGCGGCCTCCGAGACCTTGGGATGGGCGACCAGCGAGGATTCAACCTCTGCGGTGCCCATGCGGTGGCCGGAGACGTTGATGACGTCGTCGACGCGGCCGGTGATCCAATAATCGCCGTCCTTGTCGCGGCGGCAGCCGTCGCCGGTCAGGAACATGCCCTTATAGGTGGTGAAATAGGTCTCGACGAACCGCTTATGGTCGCCATAGACGGTGCGCATCTGGCCCGGCCAGGAATCGAGGATCACCAGATTTCCCTCCGCCGCGCCTTCGAGCAGCTTGCCGTCGCTGTCGACGATGGCCGGCTGAATGCCGAAGAATGGCCGGGTGGCGGAGCCCGGCTTGAGCTTGGTCGCGCCTGGCAGCGGCGTGATCAGGATGCCGCCGGTCTCCGTCTGCCACCAGGTGTCGACGATCGGCGAGCGGCTATCGCCGACCACCCGATAGTACCATTCCCAGGCTTCCGGGTTGATCGGCTCGCCAACGGTGCCGAGCAGCTTCACGGACTTGCGGCTGGTGCGTTTGACGTAGGCGTCGCCGGCGCCCATCAGCGCGCGGATCGCCGTCGGCGCGGTGTAGAAGATGTTGACCTTGTGCTTGTCGACCACCTGCCAGAAGCGCGAGGCGTCGGGATAGTTCGGCACGCCTTCAAACATCAGGGTGATGGCGCCGTTGGCGAGCGGCCCGTAGACGATGTAGCTGTGGCCGGTGACCCAGCCGACGTCGGCCGTGCACCAAAAGACATCGCCCTCTTTGTAGTCGAAGATGTAGCTGTGGGTGACGGCGACAAAAACCAGATAGCCGCCGGTCGTGTGCAGCACCCCCTTCGGCTTTCCCGTCGAGCCGGAGGTGTAAAGGATGAAGAGCGGGTCTTCCGCATTCATCGCCACCGGCTTGCAATCGGCGGAGACCTTGGCCGCCTCCTCATGGTACCAGCGGTCGCGCTTGTCGTTCCAGGGCACCTTGCCGCCGGTGCGGCGGATGACCAGCACCTTCTCGCCGCCGGGGCATTTCTTCAGCGCCGCGTCGGTATTCTCCTTCAGCGGAACGGTGCGGCCGCCGCGCAGGCCCTCGTCGGCGGTGATGACGAAGTTGGACTTGCAGTCGATGATGCGGCCGGCAAGCGAATCCGGGGAAAAGCCGCCGAACACCACCGAATGCATCGCGCCGATGCGCGCGCAGGCGAGCATGGCGTAAGCGATTTCCGGGATCATCGGCAGGTAGATGGTGACCCGGTCGCCTTTCTTGACGCCGTTGTTCTTGAGCACGTTGGCAAAACGGCAGACATGCTCGTAAAGCTCGTTATAGGTGATCTTCCTGTCGTAATAGGGGTCGTCGCCTTCCCAGATGATGGCGGTCTGATTGCCGCGCTTCTTGAGGTGGCGGTCGACGCAGTTGTAGCAGGCGTTGAGCTTGCCGTCCTCGTACCACTTGATGAAGACCTTGGGCGGCTTGAAGCTGGTGTTCTTGACCTTGCTGTAAGGCTTGATCCAGTCGATGCGTTTGCCCTCGCGGCCCCAGAACCTGGCCGGGTTTGTGACCGATTCCTCGTACATCTTCAGATATGTGGCATTGTCGATATAGGCGCTTTTCGCCCATGCGCGCGGCACCGGGTGAATTTTTCGCTCCGACATGAACCTTCCTCCCCCAAGGGCGACAAGAGTGTGGGCGCATTATGGTGGGGCGTTTATGCTCCGACAACCGTGGCCCGGTCAAACTTTGGCAGGGCGGTCAGCTTCCGCCGCCTCTTTCCTCCGCGTGCGGGGCGTCGACTCCCCAGTCGGCGAAAACCTCGTCATTGTGCGCCCCGAGCCGCGGCGCCGGTCGGCGGGCCTCGGCCGGGGTGGCGGAAAAACGCACCGGATGTTTCATGTCGACGACTGCGCCCTGGCTCGGGTGCCGGCTGACCGCGAAGAAGCCTGTGGCGGCAAGGTGCGGGTCGTCCATGATCGTGTCGAGGCGGTTCACACGGATTGCCGGAATGCCCTTTTCGGCCAGCAAGGACAACCATTCCTCGGTGGTCCTGGTCTCGGTGATCTCCTCGACCATGGCGTATAGGGCGGCGATGTTGCGGATGCGATCTCCGTAAGTGTTGAAGCGGGAATCGCGCGAAAATTCCGCCTCGCGGCCGGCAAAGGCGAAGAAATCGCGCCAGTTGCGGTCGGTATAGGGCGAGACCGAGATCCAGCCGTCCATGGTCCGGTAGGGGCGGCGCTCGGAGTTGAGGATGCGGTTGTAACCATATTCTCCGGTCGGCGGCTGAAAGATGTGGGCGTAGAGATTCTCGCTCATATTGTAATGGGTCATGCACTCGAACATCGGCACCTCGACGAACTGGCCCTCGCCGGTCACGGCGCGGTGGTAAAGAGCGGCAAGGCTCGCATAGACCATGAACAAGGCTACCGTCTTATCGGCGGCCAATGTCGGCAGGTAGCGCGGCTGATCTTCTCCATAGGCGCGGGGATAGAGATCGGCCATGCCGGCAGCCGCCTGCACCGTCTCGTCATAGGCGGTACGGCCGGCATAGGGTCCATCGGAGCCGAAGCCTGCGGCATGGACATAGATGATATCGCCGCGGGCGGCCTTCAGCGCCTCATAGCCGAGCCCGAGGCGCTCGAGGCTTTCAAGCCGCATATTGCTGGCGAAGATGTCGGCCTTGGCGCCAAGGCGTAGGAGAGCCGCGCGGCCCGTTTTTTCCTTGAGGTCGAGGCCGAGCGAGCGCTTGTTGCGGTTATAGGCCATGAACAAGGGCCCCATGCCCGGTGCGCCGCCTGCCGGCGTGGGCCCGCCCCAGCGCATGATGTCGCCGCCCATCTCGCCCGGCTGCTCGATCTTGACCACGTCGGCGCCGAGATCGCCGAGTAGCTCGGTGGCATAGCAACCGAGAATGACGCTGGTCAGATCGAGCACGCGTAAGCCGTCGAGGATACCCTTCTTTGGCATGTGCTCTAGACGCCGAATGCGCCGATGACACCGCCCATCAGCACCAGCACCACAAGCCAGTGGCCGGCATCGATCAGGGTGAGGGTGACCTTCGCCCCCTGGAAGGCATTGTTGACAGCCATGGTGGTGGCGGCGAAGCCGGCCCAGACGATGGCGCCCGATATGACGCCGGCGCGCAGATTGACCTCGCCGAGATGGCCGATGGTGCCGGCGAGCACATAGGCCATGACGATGAGCGCGACCGCGGAGGTAATGAACGGCCCCGGCGACGGCTTCATCTCGTCCTTGCTCTTGCCGAGAGCGGCGAGCCACTGCTTGCCGAGAAGGCCGTACCAGACGGCACCGGCCAGGAAGCCGACGATGGCGGCGACGATGATCGCCGCATAATTCATTCCGGCGAAATCCATAAGGAGCCTCCTTCCCGAGATCATGTCCTGCCTCACCCCTCAAGCCCGCCCATGGCGCAGATGATCGCCCATTCATCATCGCTGACCGGCTGCACCGAAAGACGCGAATTGTTGACGAGAACCATCCTGGCAAGGCGCGGCGCGGCCTTGACGTCGGCAAGCGTGACCGGCTTCGGCAGCGCCTTGACGGCGGCCAGGTCGACACAAGACCAGCGCTCGTCCTCGGTCGTCGAATCACGGTGCGCCTCGGCGATCACCTCGACAATGCCGACGATGCTCTTCTCTCCGACCGAATGATAGAAGAAGCCCCGGTCGCCCTTCTTCATGGCCTGCATGCTGTTGCGCGCCTGATAGTTGCGCACGCCGTCCCACTCGGTGCCGGTCCTGCCGGCAGCCACCTGATCGTCCCACGACCAGGCGCCCGGCTCCGACTTGAACAGCCAATGGGCCATCACGCCTGACCCGGCGGGTTGACCACCCAGCGCCACGGCTTGATCTCGACCCGTCGGAAAACACCCGCCTTGGCATAGGGGTCCTGGGCGGCGAGCGCCCTGGCCACGGCTTCGTTTTCGGCTTCGATGATCAACAGACTGCCATTCATGATCGACTGGCTGGAATCGAGGAACGGCCCGGCGATCTTGATCTTGGACCCGAGCCCCTTCAGCCAGGCGAGATGAGCCTCCCTCGTAGCCTTGCGGGTGCCGAAAGTGCCGGGTTTGTCATTGGCAATGACGACAAACAGCATCTGTTGTGGCCTCTCCTTGCGTGCCGCGGGAACCGGCAGAAATCTAGGCGTCACCGTCGGCTCCTGTCCAGCATCGATCACGGGCCTTCCCGTTTCAGCGGGCGCGCCAGAATGGCGTCGATCGCCGCGTCGACGGAGATTACGCCTGAGACAATGCCGTGGACGGCCTTGCACAGCGGCATGTCGATGCCGAGCTTCTTCGCCCGCGCCACGACGGCGGCCGCCGTATAGACGCCCTCGCTGACCGAGCGGCGGGCGCCAAGCACCGTGTCGAGCGCCTCGCCGCGACCGAGCGCCATGCCGAGCGACATGTTGCGCGACTGCGGGCTGTTGCAGGTGAGGATGAGATCGCCGAGGCCGGAAAGGCCGGCAAGCGTCTCCGCGTGGGCGCCCAGCGCCGCGCCGAAGCGGGAAAGCTCGGCGAAGCCGCGCGTCGTCAGGGCGGCGCGGGCGCTGGCGCCGAGCCCCCTGCCCTCGCAGATGCCGCAGGCGATCGCCAACACGTTCTTGACCGCCCCGCCGATCTCGGCGCCGCGCAAATCGTGCGACACATAGGGGCGGAAGGTCGGCGGGTTGAGAGCGGCGGCGAGGCTCTCGGCGAGCGCATCGTCGACGCAGGCGAGCGTCACCGCGGTCGGCAGGCCGCGGGCGACGTCGGCGGCGAAGCTGGGGCCGGACAAGACCGCCGGGACGGCGGCCGGGCAGACTTCGGCAAGCACGTCGGAAAGAAAGCTTCCCGTCGTCTGCTCGATGCCCTTTGCGCAGATGACGAGCGGCTTGCCTTCCGGCAGGTGCGGGCGGAGATCGCCCGCGACCGCGCGCAGCGCCTGCGCCGGGGTGACCAGCAACAGGGCGTCGTGGCCGGCAAGCTCGGCGAGCGCGCCGGTCGCCCGGATCGCCGGCTTGAGCGCGATGCCGGGCAGGAACAGGCTGTTGACGTGTCGCGCGTTGATGTCGTCGACGACCTCCGCCTCGCGCGCCCAGATCAGCACCTCGCGCCCAGCGCGGTCGGCGACGGTGGCCAGCGCCGTGCCCCAGGCGCCGCCGCCGACGATGCCGATGCGGTTGATTCGTTCCATCGGCCGTCCCTCACGCCTTGACGCCGGCGCCGGGCGCGGGAGCCGCGTCCGGATCGAGTGGCCAGCGTGCCCGCGGAGCCACGTCGAGGGGATCGCTCAGTCCGAGCGCCAGCCGTTCGGCGCCGGCCCAGGCGATCATGGCGCCATTGTCGGTGCACAGCGAAGGCGGCGGAACGGTCAACATCACCCCCTCCTCTTCGCAGGTCAGTTCAAGCGCCGCCCGCAGCGCCGCGTTCGCGGCAACGCCGCCGGCAACCACCAGCCGGCCGGACCTAAGGCCGCGGGCGCGGCAGGCGGCAAGCGCCATCCGCACCCGGTCGACAACACTCTCCGCGACGGCAGCCTGGAAGGCGGCGCAGATGTCGGCGATATCCTTGTCCGAGAGCGGCGCGCGCGCCTCGGCCGCCTGGCGGACGGCGGTCTTGAGGCCGGAGAATGAGAAATGCAGCTCCTTGCGCCCGAGCATCGGCCGCGGCAGCGAAATCGCCTTGGGGTCGCCGGTGCGCGCCATGCGCTCCACCGCCGGGCCGCCGGGAAAGCTTAAGCCCAACAGCTTCGCGGTCTTGTCGAAGGCTTCGCCCAGCGCATCGTCGACGGTGGTGCCGAGACGCTCGTAGGAGCCGACCCCATGCACCCAGATGAGCTGGGTGTGGCCGCCGGAGACGAGCAGCAAGAGATAGGGGAAGGAGGCGCGGTCGGTGAGCCGAGCGGTGAGCGCGTGGGCCTCCAGATGGTTGACGGCGATGAGCGGCTTGTCGTGCACCAGCGCGATCGCCTTGGCGGTGGTCAGGCCGACGATGACGCCGCCGATGAGCCCCGGTCCGGCGGCTGCCGCGACGCCGTCGAGATCGGCGAAGGAAAGCCCGGCCTCGTCGAGCGCCGCGGCGATGACCGTATCGATCAGCTCGACATGGGCGCGGGCGGCGATCTCAGGCACCACGCCGCCGAAGCGGGCGTGCGCCTCGTCCTGCGAATGAATGACGTTGGAAAGGATCTCGCCCGAACCGTCGGCACGGCGCAGGACAACCGCCGCCGCGGTCTCGTCGCAGGTCGTCTCGATCCCCAGGATGCGCAATGCGGGTTCCCATACGGCCGGATAATGCTCTAGGTTCGGCGCCGTTGCTGGCCCTAGCACCTGGATGCCACTTTATGCAATCCACGATCCGGATCGGTACGCGGGGGAGCCCCCTGGCGCTCAGACAGGCTGACGAGGTGCGGGCGCGGCTGATGCAAGCGCACGGTCTGACCGAGGCTGATTTCCAGATCGTCGTCATCAAGACCTCGGGCGACAAGGTGCTCGACCGGCCGTTGGCGGAAATCGGCGGCAAGGAGCTGTTCACCAAGGAAATCGAGCAGGCGCTTCTCGACCGCCGCATCGATCTTGCCGTGCATTCGACCAAGGACATGCCGACCGAGCTGCCCAACGGGCTCGCCATCGCCTGCTATCTGGCACGCGAGGATGTCCGCGACGCGTTCATCTCGCTTCATGCGAGCAGCCTGTCTGAGCTGCCGCAAGGCGCCCGCGTCGGCACCGCGTCCCTGCGGCGGGCGGCGCAGGTGAAAAATCTGCGCCCGGACATCGAGATCGTCACCTTTCGCGGCAACGTCGAGACCCGACTGCGCAAGCTCAAGGAAGGGGCAGCCGACGCGACGTTCCTGGCGCTCGCCGGCCTCAAGCGGCTCTCGCTTGCCGATCACGCCACCTCGGTGGCCGAGACCGGCGAGATGCTGCCCGCCGTCGGCCAGGGGGCGATCTGCGTCGAGACGCGCGTGGACCACCGGGAGGTCATCTCGTTCCTCGCCGCCATCCACGATGCCGACACAGCCGATTGCGTCACCTGCGAGCGCGCGTTTCTGGCCGCCCTCGACGGCTCCTGCCGGACGCCGATCGCCGGGCTTGCCGAGATCGCGGGCCGGGACATCGCGTTTCGCGGTCAGGTGCTGTCGCCGGACGGACGCGAGCAGCAAAGCATCCAAGCGCGGGGGCCGCGCGCCGAGGCCGCGCGGATCGGCCGTGACGCCGGAACGGCGCTGAAGGCGCGCCTGCGCCCCGGATTCTTTGCCGCTCCCGAAGCCTCCGATAGTCCTGGACCTTGAGGATGCGCGTGCTGCTGACCCGGCCGAGAGAGGACAGCGAGCCGCTTGCCCGCACTCTTGTCGGGCTCGGCCACGCGGTCTTGATCGCGCCGTTGATGCGGATCGTCCCGTGCAAGGAGGTGGACCTGAACCTTGACGGCGTGCAGGCCCTGCTCGCGACGAGTTCCAACGGCGTGCGCGCGCTTGCCGCGCAACAGCTAGGCGCGAGGTCGCGGCGTCTGCCGCTCTTCGCCGTCGGCGACGCCACGGCGCGCACCGCGCGCAAGGCCGGCTTTTCCGATGTCCGGGTTGCCGGCGGCGACGTCGATGCGCTTGCCGCGCTGGTGCGCGATAGCGTCGAGCCTGAGCGGGGCCGCATCGTGCACATCGCCGGGCGCGACCGCGCCGGCGATCTGAAGGCCGCTCTCAGAGCCGATGGCTTCACGGTCGAAGTGGCGGTTCTTTATGCCGCCAAGGCGGCGACGGCGCTGTCCCAAGAAGCGCGGTCGGCTCTTCGGGCGGGCGAATTGGACGCGGTGCTGCTTTATTCGCCGCGTACCGCGCGCATCCATGCCGATCTCATCCGCGCCGAGACCGAAGACCTGCTTGCCGCAGCGCGCAGTCTTTACCATGTGTGTCTTTCACAAGCGGTTGCCACCGAACTTGCACCGCTCGGCCTTGACCGCGGCCGGCTGCTGGTCGCAACGGCACCGCGACAGGAGGCGCTGCTGCAGCGATTGGCCGAGGCGGAACGGGCCGGCAACGCCTCGCGCTGACGGCGCGGGCATCGTATAACGGAGCCGGTTTGACCAATTTTAGGCCCGCGTGGCGCAGACCACGAAGGACAGCATGAGCCCGACGGACGAGACCAAATCAGATGGTGAGCGGCCCGGCGAGAAGGCCCGAAAGCGGCGGGCCAGGCGCCGGCCTGCGACCATCGATCTTGCCGCCACCGAGGTGGCGGCTGAAAAGGCGGAAGCCGATGAGCCGGAAGCCGCCGCGACCGAGGCAGGTGAACAGGCGGGCCCGGACGAATCCGCCGAATCGGAGGAGGCGACCGCCGCGGCGCAAGAGACTGCAGCCGAAGCACCGCAGGAACCGGCTGCGGAGCCTGGCAAATCCGCGTGGTTAGGCGACTTGAGGCTCATGGCCGTGGTCCTCGTGCTGGGCGCGATTCTCGGCGGCCTCGTTGCGCTTGGTGCCTATGGCGGCCTGGTCCGGCTTGGGCTGTTGCCCGGCACCGGCATGGACGCGGCGCCGGTCGAGGCGCGAATCGAGGCTTTCAAGGCCGAGATGGAAAGCGAGATCGCGGCGTTAGGATCGAGCCAATTGCCTGTGAGCGCGCTGGACGAGCTTTCCGCTGCGGTGCAGCAATTGACCCAGCGGTTCGAGGCGGCCGAAGGGGCACTGGCGCAGACCCCACGGGATGATTCGTCTGAGCGTCTCGCCGCTCTTAACAACCGGCTTACCGAACTTGCTGCCCGCCTGAGCGACGCCGAAGCGGCAGCCGCGGCCGGGCGCGAGGAGGTGCGCGGCTTGATCGAGAAGATGGCCGCCTCCGACGATGGCCAGGCGGCATCGGCCGCCATCGGCGCCTTGACGCGGCGTATCGATGCGGTTGAGAGCACCGCGAAGGCGGAAGCCCAGGGCCAGATCGCATCCGCCCGCGCGGCGCTCCGCGCCGAGATCGTCGAGCGCATGTCCGCGGTCGTGCAGGAGATCGCGGCGTCGCGCGCCGATGTGGCGGCATTGCGCGACGAGATTGCGACCGTTGCCGAAAGCGCTCCCGCCGCCAGATCCGCCGCGGCGCTCGCCATCGCCGTCGCCGGACTGGAGCGGGCGGTGAATTCAGGCGCCCCCTTCGTAAGCGAGCTTGCAACCGTCCAGAAGCTGGCCGGCGCGACCGACGAGATCACGGCCCTTGAGGCTTACGCACAAGAGGGCGTGGCGCGGCGCGACGAACTTGCCGAGACATTCCAGGGTGCGGCATCCGCCGCGATGAGCGCCACGGCGCTGCCGACGGACGGCTTTTTCGATCGGCTGATCGCCAATGCCCGTAGGATCGTGCGCATCCGCCCGACCGGCGAGGTCGAGGGCGAGACGACGGGCGCCGTGCTCGCCCGCGCCGAAGCGCAGCTTGCGGCAGGCGACCTCGCGGCCACGGTCGACGAACTCGCCGCCTTGGACCCGGCGGCGCAGGCGGCGATGATGGCTTGGCTTGAGCGGGCGCAGGCGCGAATTGCGGCTGAGCGGCAGATGGCGACGCTCAACCAGCATGTGCTGATCGGTCTTCCGGCGGGTCAAGGGACCGGCGCGCAATGACCCGTTTGATCGTCAGTTTTATAGCCGTGGCGCTGATCGCCGCCGGCATTGCGTGGCTCGTCGATCGGCCCGGTGAGCTGGTGCTGACTTGGGAGGGATACCGGGTCGAGACAAGCCTCGTCGCCGCGGGGATCCTGGTGCTGGTTGCGATCATCGTGGCGATGACCGGCTGGACAGGGCTCAGATTCGTCCTCGGCATTCCCGGCGCGCTGTCGGGCTTTCTGCGCAACCGCCGCCGCGCCAAGGGCTATCAGGCGCTGTCGCGCGGCATGATCGCGGTCGGCACGGGTGACGCCGGGCTTGCGGCCAAGTA
This sequence comes from Hyphomicrobiales bacterium, assembly GCA_030688605.1. Lineage (NCBI taxonomy): Bacteria > Pseudomonadati > Pseudomonadota > Alphaproteobacteria > Hyphomicrobiales > Hyphomicrobiales bacterium. The sequence continues at coordinate 18,577 of JAUYJB010000036.1, read as the reverse complement.
TGCCGAGCAGGCGCAGGCGATCATGGGCGAGGAGCCGCTCACCCTGCTGCTCAAGGCACAGACCGCGCAGCTCAAGGGCGACCCCGCGACCGCAATGCGAAGCTTTCAGGCCATGCTCGCCGCGCCGGAAACCGAGATCCTCGGCCTGCGCGGCCTGTTCATCGAAGCCGAACGCAAGGGCGATGCTGCGGCGATGCGCGGCCTTGCCGAGCGCGCTCTCAGGCTCGACCCGGCGACCCCATGGGCAGCAAGGGCGCTGTTCGAGATGCATTGCGCCGGGCGCGACTGGGCCGGCGCGCTGGCGATGCTCAATGCCAATCGGGCAAACGGGATCATCGACAAGGCTTCCGCGCGGCGACCGCGCGCGGTGCTGCTCACGGCCCGGGCGATGGGAGTGGCGGAGACCGATCCCGAGCGGGCGCTTGCCTTGGCGCTCGAGGCACACGGCCTTGCCCCCGACCTGGTGCCGGCGGCGAACCTCGCCGGCCGGCTCCTTGCCGACGCCGACAATACGCGCCGCGCGGTCAGGGTCCTGGAAAAAACCTGGAAGCTGTTCTCGCACCCCGACATTGCCGAGGCCTATATCAATGTGCGCCCCGGCGATTCGACCCGCGACCGCCTGAAGCGCATGCGCACCCTGGCGGCCAAGGCCAAGGACCCGCGCGAGGGCGCCATCGCGCTCGCCGGTGCCGCCGCCGACGCGCACGAATGGGGCGAGGCGCGCGAGGCGCTGAAACCTTATCTGGGCGCCGGGCCGACCCAGCGCATTTGCATGCTGATGGCGGAGATCGAGGACGGCGAGCATGGCGATGCCGGTCGCGGCCGGGCGTGGCTGTCCCGCGCCGTGCGCGCGCCGCGCGATCCGGCGTGGACGGCGGACGGGGTGGTCAGCGAGGACTGGGCGCCGGTATCGCCGGTCACCGGCCGCCTCGATGCGTTTGAATGGAAAGTGCCGGTCGAGGCGCTGGGCTCGCCCTCGCCGGACCTGTTCGGCGAACCGGAAGCCGACGTCAAGACGCTCGTCCTGCCGGTGAACGTCGCCGCGCCGGCGGCGGCCGAAACCGCCAAGGCGGAAGCTGCGGCACCGGCGCCGAGCGGCGAAGAAAAGAGGACCGATACCGGCGAGAAGGCCAAGGCCGAAGCCACCGCGTCCGCACCGGGCGGCAATGAAGAGAAAGCCAACGCGGGCGGCAAGGCCAAGGCCGAAACCGGCGACGACAGGGTTGCGGCCGGTTCGGCGTCCGCGGCGCCTGTGGTGCCGCGGCCGCCCGACGATCCCGGCCCGGACGGCGATGCGATCAGCGACGAGGACGCCGAGTTGCAAAGGGGCGGATAGGAAGGGGTTCAGTCGCGCCAGGGCGAAGGGCGCAATTGCCAAGCGGGGATTGAGAGAGTATCTGTCGGGGCAGTTTTTCCGCCGAAACGGCGGGTGGCGCCGGTGTAGCTCAGCTGGTAGAGCAACGCATTCGTAATGCGTGGGTCGGCGGTTCGAATCCGTCCACCGGCACCATAACCCCTTGATAACATGATTTCCTTTTGAATGGCGGTCCGCCCATCGGCGGCCCTGATAGAGCCGCCGTTCTGCTTTCCCCTTTCGCCGGATCCGCCCCCTCCCGCGGCGATTGAAGGACGGCTCTATTCCCCTTGCGACGGCCTGACCCTTTTCAAAAAATCCCAGACGGGCAATGCCGCCAATCCGCCGATAACCCCGGCAGCGTAACTTGGCATCGGAAAATTCAAGGCCGCCTCCCACAAGAGACCCACCAGATAGCTCATCAGGAGCATCGCCGCGATCGTCGCCAGCAGACGTTGCCAGAAGGGCAGGAACAGCGTCATCGGAACCCCCTAGGTGCGGATTTTGGGCAAGGTCGGCGCCTTCTCGATGGTACGGACATCGATCGTACCGTGTGACGTTTCGGACTTAGCCGGCCCCCCAACCGCCGGGTCGGCCGCAACCGCCTTGATCGCGGCCGAGGGACCGGCTCGGGGGCAGCCTCAGTGTGACATCAGCACCGGCACCGTCTGGTGCTCGAGGATGTAGCGCGAGACCCCACCGAACAGCAAGGCGCCGAGATTGCCGCGGCCGAAGGCGCCCATCACCAGTATGTCCGGGTCGGTTTTCTCGCAATAGTCGAGAATGGTTCTGCCCGTGCTGCCCTTCACCTCCAGGCGGAGAGGCTGCGCGGCGATGCCGTGGCGCTTGAGGTGCTCGAAGATATCGTGGTCGCCGAGCCGCTTGGTGTCTTCGTCATCGCCATCCTTCGTCACGGTCACCACATGGAGGCGTTTCTTGGTCTCCAGGATCTGCATGGCGTCGGTGAGCGCCCGCGCTGCCGAGCGGCTGCCGTCCCAGGCAACCACGGCCTCCTCCTTGAACGGGCGGACCCTGTATTCCTGCGGCACGATGATCATCGGCTTTCCAGAGCGCAAGGCGAGCTCCTCCGGCTGCACTAGGCGCCCGCCATGGCGGATGGCGCCCTCGAACTGGCCGGTCAGCAGAATATCGAAGCAGCGCGACAGGCGCGCGAGCAACAGGCTCGGCGGGCCTTCGACTGAGATCCAGTCGTGCGCGGCCTTGGGGTTGGTTTCCTTGACGACATCGCGGAACGACTTCTCGATGGTCTTGACCGTTGCTTCCTCGGCCTTGCGCAGGGCTTCCAGGACCTCCCCCGGAATCCAGTTGCGGACCTGGCTCGAATATTGTTGCGCCACATACACGTGGGCGCCCGTGACCGCCGCATTGTATTTCTTCGCCATCTGCAGTGCGAACTTGAGTGCCTTCTGGGAACTCTCCTCCCCCTGGTAGGCAACGAGCAAGTCTTTGATAGCCACGGTAAACCTCCCTCGTGTGTGTTTGCCCCTTACCGACCGCCCGCCGGAAGTCGAGGCGTGGACACGGTGCGCGCCCATCCTAAGTCGGAATGGGCCACTGCGCCGAGCAATCTACCACTTAGAGCGAGACGACATGAAATGGAACCGTTCTGGCGGAGCCTGATGCGATCGGACCACGAATCACGCGGCGGCCAGCGGCATTTTTTCTCAGACCCGTTAACCACGATTTGAACAAAGTTTTACATTAACGGAACATTAAGGTTAAATACTGCTGAGCGGCGGACCAAACTCATCATCTCCCATTGCGAACGGGAAGGGGGGACCGCTCTAATTTTGTGCGGTGTTTTGTAGTGTTTGAGGAGGCGGTTATGCGTATAAAGCGGCGTTATACGCTCCAAGGCGTTTCACCTTATGAAACGATTGCGTTCCGGAAGGCGGCAAGTGAAATCCGCAACCCGGATGGATCTGTGGTTTTTCGGCTCGATGGCGTCTCGGTCCCGAGGACCTGGAGCCAGGTTGCAAGCGACATTCTCGCCCAGAAATATCTCCGCAAGTCGGGTGTGCCCGCAGCGCTGAAGCGTGTGGAGGAGACGTCCGTTCCCCCATGGCTATGGCGTTCAGTGCCGGATCACGAGGCGCTCGCCGCGCTGCCGGAGGCCGAAAGGACCGGACCGGAACGAGACTCCCGCCAGGTCTTCAATCGGCTGGCCGGCACCTGGACCTATTGGGGCTGGAAAGGGGGCTATTTTGACAACGAGGAAGATGCCCAGGCGTTTTTCGACGAGTTGCGCTATATGCTGGCGACCCAAAAGGGAGCGCCGAACTCTCCCCAGTGGTTTAACACCGGCCTGCATTGGGCGTACGGCATCGAGGGAGACAGTCAGGGCCACGCCTATGTCGATTTCGAGACCGGCAAGCTGACGATTTCGACGTCCGCCTACGAGCATCCGCAGGCGCATTCCTGCTTCATTCAATCCGTGAACGACGATCTCGTTAACGAGGCGGGGATTCTGCCTCTGCTGGTCGAGGAAGGGCGCATCGCCAAGTTCGGCTCTGGGACCGGCGCCAACTTTTCCAACATCAGAGGGTCGAGCGAGTCGCTTTCCGGCGGCGGCCAGGCCTGCGGGCTGATTTCCGTTCTGAGCAGCGGCGACCGCGCTTCGGCTCTGGTGACCGCCAAGGGATCGACGCGCCGCTCATCCAAGATGGTCGTCGTCGACATCGACCATCCGGACATAGAGGAATTCATCCACTGGAAGGTCAAGGAAGAGCAAAAGGTCGCGGCGCTGGTCACCGGCTCCAAGCTGTGCGCCCAGCATCTCAGGGCCATTCTGAGGGCCTGTTCCGATCACGACGGGCCGGAGGAAACCCGATTCGACCCGGAGAAGAACCGCGCGCTCGACTTCGAGATGCGCTCGGCCAGGAAGAACCAGGTGCCGGAGAACTATATCCGTCGCGTGATCCAGTTTGCCCGGCAGGGCTATGGCGACCTTGCCTTTTCCACCTACGACGTCGATTGGGATTCGGAAGCCTATCGCACGGTTTCCGGTCAGAACTCGAACAATTCCGTCCGCGTGTCGGATGATTTCCTCAGGGCGGTCGAGCAGAAACTGCCGTGGAACCTGCGGCGGCGGACCGACGGAGGAATCGCCGACACCGTCGATGCAGCGGATTTGTGGGAGAGTATGGGTTATGCCTCCTGGGCCTCGGCCGACCCGGGCATCCAATATCAGACCACCATCAATGACTGGCACACATGCCCGGTCACTGGGCCGATCACGGCGTCGAATTCGTGCTCCGAATTCCTGTTTCTCGACGATACGGGCAGCACGCTTGCTTCGCTGAACCTGGCCCAGTTTCGCGACGCCGACAGGCGTTTCGATGTCGAGGCCTTCGAGAATGCGGTGCGGCTGTGGACCATCGCGCTTGAAATCTCCGTCGCCATGTCCCAGTTTCCCTCGCCCAAGATCGCCCGGCGGACCTACGAGTACCGCACCCTCGGCCTTGGCCACGCCAATCTGGGCGGTTTTCTGATGTCATCTGGCATCCCCTACGATTCGAGCGAGGGCCGCGCCATCTGCGGTGCAATTACGGCGCTCATGACAGGCGTCGCCTACGCCACGAGCGCCGAAATGGCACGCGAGCTCGGGCCCTTCCTGGGCTATGCCAAGAATCGCGATGCCATGCTCCGGGTCATGCGCAATCACCGCCGCGCCCTCGACTCCAGAACCGCCGACTACGAATCCGTGAGCATGCCGCCTGCCGGCCTCGACCAGACCGCCTGCCCCGACGCGCGCCTTGTCGCCCACGCCAAAGCTGCTTGGGACAGGGCGATTGAGATCGGCGTGCGCCACGGCTACCGCAATGCACAGGCGACGGTTCTGGCGCCGACCGGCACCATCGGGTTGGTCATGGACTGCGATACCACCGGCATAGAGCCGGAATTCGGCCTGGTGAAATTCAAGACGCTTGCCGGCGGCGGCCACCTCAAGATCATGAACCGGGCCGTGCCCCAGGCTCTGCGCGCGCTCGGCTACGAAGAGAACGCCATCAGGGCGATCGTCGACTATGCGATCGGCGCCGGAACCTTGTTCGGCGGTCCGGGCATAGACCATGCCAAGCTCCAGGCGAAGGGCTTCACCGACGAAAAGTGCGCGGCCGTCGAACAAGCGCTCCCCGGTGCCTTTGACCTCAAATTCGTATTCAACAAATGGTCGCTCGGCGAAGATTTCTGTACCGAGGTCCTGGGGCTCGACCCGGCGGCTCTCGCCGACCCGCGTTTCGACATGCTGGCTGCCCTCGGCTTCGACAAGACCGATATCGCGGCCGCCAACCTCTATTGCTGCGGAGCGATGACGGTCGAAGGCGCACCGGGTCTGAAGGAAGAGCATCTGCGTGTCTTCGATTGCGCCAATCAGTGCGGTCGGGTGGGCAGGCGGCATCTGTCGGTGGAGAGCCACATTCGCATGATGGCGGCGGCCCAGCCATTCATTTCAGGGGGAATATCCAAGACCATCAATATGCCGAACGAGGCGACCGTGGAGGACTGCAAGGCGGCATTCGTCCTGTCTTGGTATTTGGGCGTGAAGGCGATCGCCCTTTACCGCGACGGCTCGAAGCTGTCTCAGCCCCTCAATGCGCAGATTCTCGCCGAGGATGAGATCATACCGGAGATTGCCGAGGACGTCGCCGCGATGCCCTTCGCCCATCTGCCGGCACCGGAGGTCGCCATCCGTCCGGTCGAGCGCGTTGCCCAACGCACCGTGCGCGCGGGCGAGATGCCGCCGGCGCGCAGGGAGACCTACGCGAAGACCACCGCCGTCGGCGGTCGTACCGTCCAACTTGCCAGAGGCGGCGACAAGGCTGACCGGCGTTAGGAACTAGGGCGGTTCATGGTTATAGGGGATCAATTGGATGGTCCAAATCGGTTCATCCGGGCAGGCGTGGGCCGCGACACGCGATACGGGATATCGGGCGAGCGCCGCAACGAACCCGGTGGGCCGATTTGGCCCACCGAAGGCCGGGTTCTTTTGCGCCGTGGCGGTGTTGCGGCTGTTGGCCGATGTACCACATCGCCCGGCGAGCCGCGCCTGGCCACGGCGCAAAATCATCCCGGTCAAATGGTTCCCTATAACCATGAACCGCTTTAGGGCGGCGTGCACTGCCGCGCGCTATGCCGGAATTCGGTGACGCCGGAAAAGGGCCGGGTTGCATATAGCGGGGTGCGTTCGATCTCTCGCGTCTTCAGCGAATAGCGCCGTCAGCGCGGCACAATCATGGTCAGCCCGCATATTGCAAGTAACAGTGCGGCTCTCTTTGCGTGTTCGTTTGCACGAGCAGTCTGTCGAATTCGTCAACGGTCGTCGGGGGGCCGAACAAGAATCCCTGGTATTCATTACACTCGTTTTTGCGAAGCCAGGCGAGCTGCTCTTCGGTTTCGACGCCCTCGGCGATCACCTTTGCATTTATCATCTTGCAAAGTGAAATAATAAGTTTCGTTATCGCGCTGTTCTTTTTCAGATCGGCGATGAACGACCGGTCTATCTTCAGGCAACTCACAGGATAGCGTTGGATGTACGACAGGTTGGAGTATCCCGTACCGAAGTCGTCAATGGAAATGCGGAAGCCGAGACCGCTCAAGGTCCGAAGCGTTTCGCCGATATCGTCGTCGCTGCCCATGAGCATCGACTCGGTGATCTCGAGGTCGATGTGCGTCGGATCGCATCCCGTCTCATCGGTTATGCGGCCGACAATCGGCAGCAGCATCTTATTGCGAAACTGGCGCGGCGACAGGTTGACGGACACGTCGAGAAGGTAGCCCTGATCCTGCCAGGCCTTCTGCTGCCTGGCGGCGGTCTCCAGCACCCACTCGCCGAGCGGTTCGATCAATCCCGTTTCCTCGCAAATGGAGATGAATTCGTTGGGACCGACGAGCCCCTTTGTGCCGTGGCGCCACCTCAGCAGCGCTTCCGCGCCGACGATCTGGTTGTCGGCAACGGAGACGCGCGGCTGATAAAAGACCTCGAATTCCTGCTCTTCCAGGGCGCGGCGCAGACTCGATTCGGTTTCCAGCCTCGTCTCCGCGCGCTCTTTCATTGCCGCTGAGAAATAGCGGTGACAGTTGCGACCGCCATCCTTGGCCTCGTACAGAGCCAGATCGGCGCTCTTCATCAGCGTTTCCATGTCCGGCCCGTCCTCGGGAAACACGCTGATGCCGATGCTGGGCGTGACCTGAAGCTCGCAGTTCCCGACAAGGACCGGCTTCGAAAGCTCGGCGCGAATGCGTTCGGCGACCTCGTCGAGATTCGGCTCGTGGCTGGCGTCTTTCAGCAGAACTAGGAACTCGTCGCCGCCGATGCGCGACACGATATCCGTCTCGCGGATCGCGCTTCGCAGCCGACGGGCGGATTCGATCAGCAGTTCGTCGCCGGCCGCGTGACCCAGCGAATCGTTGATGTTCTTGAACCGGTCGATGTCGATGAAAAGGAGGCCGATATGCTCCTTTCTCTCCTTGGCGGCGTCCAGCAAGGTCTGGAATTCACGCTGCACATAGGTCCGGTTCAAGAGCCCGGTCAGCACATCGTGCAACGCCAGGAAGTGCGCTTTTTCCTCGGTCTCCTTGAGGTCAGAGACATCGACCTCGCTGATCAGGATGGCCGGTGATCCGGTTGCCGCGTCGCGGCATTCCCGGGCCGTAATCTCGTGCCATCGGATGCCCGCGAATGAGCGAATCCGCGCCACCAGCCGCCCTTCGCCGCTACGGCTGAGGGCGCTTCTGATCTTTTGATGGTCGGATTCGTCGACAAAGCGTGACAGAAGGGTCTCGTTGACGGAGCCGACATCGGCGCGTGCAGCCGGATTTCGGTACAGCGGCTGGCCGTCGAGACTGTAGAGCGAGATCATCACCGTGGCGTGCAACAGCGCTTCGGCGCTGCGCAGGGTCTCCGGAGTCTCGGACTGGTGTTCGGTCCCCTCGCAAAACATCGCCATGCGGCCGTCCGGCAGACGGACTCCGCTGTAGTTCACGCGCAGCGTGCGAGGCACCCCGTTGGGATAGAGCGTCCAGATTTCCGAGAAAGAAGCATTGTGCTTCTCGAAATCCTCTTGATACTGCTTGAGCCGCTTGGCGACCGAAACCGACATGTCCTTTCGCAGGTCGCGGGACTTGAGTTCCTCCATGGATTCCGCGGACCAGACTTCAAGAGCGCGCTGGTTGGCCCAGACGACACGACTTCTGTCGATGTCGAAGATCCACACCGGCGTCTTCAGCCGATCGACGTAGGAAGGCGCGCCGTCGCTCGCGACCATTTGATCGCGAACGGCGCCGTTCTTCGCCGCCTTCGGCGTTCTCTCTTGAGTCGCATTGGCCATCAGGCGGCCCCGGCCCCCGTTTGCAGCGCCTGTTCGGCCGGTTGCAGCAGATGGGACAGCGGCAAATAACCGTCCGTGTCCTCGACCCGCGCGATCCAGTCCTTCACCGCTGGATAGTTGGCGAAATCGAAGCCGCCCTCATCGGCCACATGGGTGTAGCCAAAGACGCCGATGTCGGCGATGGTGTAGCGATCGGCGACGATGAACTTGCTGTCGCGCAGATGGGCGTCGAGAAGCGTCAGCCCCTTGCGGCCGCGCTCCTGCCAGGCGGCAATTTCCCTCTCCCGGCCTTTCCGCCCGTCCGGAAGAATGGAGATGAAGAACCGCGCCGGCGAAATGAACGGCTCGAGGCTCGATTGCTCGAAAAACATCCATTGAAGCATCTTGGCGCGCGAGTAGGCGTCCTGCGGGATCAGCTGCGAGCCCTCGGCAAGGTACCACAGCATCGCGTTGGACTCGCCGATGCCGCGGCCGTCGTTGAGCTTCAGATAGGGAACCGTTCCATTGGGATTGATCGCCAGATATGCGGCCTTGCGCGTCTCGCCCTTCAGGACGTCGACCGCGATGGTGCGGAACGGGATGTTCAGCTGGTTCATAAGCAAGAACGGCTTGAAACAGTTGCCCGATCCTCTGGTTGCGTAGAGTGTCGTCATCGCCTGCCCTCGTACACTTGGGAGTTTTCTAGGTTTCGGGACGCTATCACCTCGCATTGAAGAAATGGTTTCGCGCCATCCATAAGAAATGCTGCGGCCTGACGAATTTGATTGAGGGTTAATGCTCCGTGTATGCACTGTTTTGGGTCGGCACCATCAACGGTCAGGACATGAATGGGGTGACACGGCAAACAGGGCCGGCGACATCGATTGCTTGAGCCTGGACAGAAGAATTCCCGTTACATCAATGGCTTATGGGATAGCCGAGGAGAAGCGGGGCGGCCGCCCGTCTGCGCGGGTTAATTTCCAGACTTTACGACACGTTACCGGGCTGGTCCCGAGGTCCGGCCCTAGGCCGCAGCCCCGCGATGAAGGCGGCGCTCGAAAGTCCTTCGGCCTGCCGCTGCCGCCCGCCGCGCCTGTCGAAAACAAGGCTTTCGCCGTTAAGGATCGTGCCCGCCCGGGAAATCCGCGGCAAACCGTCGGCGGTCGGTCAGCGGCCACCTTGCACGGAGCCGCCGACCTTGGCGCCGGACAGGGCGGATAGCTGCGGCAGCCTGAAGATGGCGACGTCAAGCCCGGTGCGCGCCTTGGCGAGGAGGCTGAGCCCCATCGACCAGACCGCGGTCACGATGAGGACCGCCAGCGCCGCGCCCGTCAGACCATAAAGGGGCACCAGCGCCAGATTGGTCGCGAAGAGCAGCGCGAGACCGGCTGCGAAGACCGGCAGGGTGGCGCGCACATGCCCGGTCAAGGCGAGGATTTGGGTCGCGGGCCCCGCCGCCGCGCGGATCGCCTGGGCCGCGGCGAGCAAGAGAAGGCTGAGGCCGCCGTCGACGAATTCGGGTCCGAACAGCGCCAGGAAATGCCGGGCCAGCCAATACACCCCGGCGACGGCGCCTAGGCTGACCAGCAGGTTGGTTTGGTTGGCCTTGAACAGAATCGCCGTGAGCGCCGACCGGTCGCGGCTTTGCAGGGCGTTCGCCACGTCGCGCACCATCACCTGATGCACCGCCTGGATGGAGAAGGCCAGGAACATGGAGATCTTGATGCAGACACCGAAAATGCCGGTCTCCGTCTCGTTCAGTATGCTGCCGGCAATCAGCAGGTCGAGGTCGGCGAAGACGCCGATGAACAGCGTCGCGACGACCATTGGCAGAGCGCGCGCGCGCCATCTGCGCCCCTGTCCGCGCCGTCCCGGCCCGAGGCGGCCGGGCGCCGTCGCCACGCCGTCTCCGGTCCCGTCGGCGGCGTTAAGGCGCCGGGCCATCTCCGCCGCCAGCGCGATTGTGATGGCGAGATGACCGAGCAGCAGGCCCGTTACGTCGAACCGCCCGAACAGGGCCCACAAGGCGACGATCAGGCCGAGAAGAAAAAGCGGTCGCCAGAACAGGTCCGGGAGATAGCCGAGCGCGAATTTCCGCCGTGCGTTCGCCACCGGGCCGTTGAATCGCATGAGGGCGAAGACCGGCGCTGTCGCGGCGCCGGCCGTAAGAACCCAGCGCGTGTGGATCGAAAAGGACGGCACAAGCCAGATGCCCAGGATTGCGACGACCGCGAGGCCCGCGCTGACAACACCGATGTCCCGCCGCGCCCAGGCGAGGAAGGCGGCCGCGCGATGCGGCCGTCCGGCGGCATCGGCCCGCGCCAGGATCATTGGCACGATCCACGGATAGCCGAGCGTCGAAACGGTCGCCAGCACCGTCGCCAGACTGAGCGCGACAAAGAAGTTGCCGAGATCTTCCGCGCTCAGGATCCGGGCAAGGAGAATCTGCGCACAGATGCCCAAAACGGCGCCCGCCACCCGCGCGCCGACGGCGAGGCTCGAGGATCTGAGCAGGGACTTCAGGCCACCGGGTCGCCCGGCCGCAAGTCGCGCGGCCGTCGCGCCATGGCCTCGTGGCCGGCTCAGTGGTTCGTGCGTGAATATGCGCATGCGAAAGCCCTGGTCCCGCGCGACGCTATCAGCGGGCGGTAAAGGTTCCGTAGCGCTGCGGTGTCCGTTCATTCGCTGTTTGTCGGCGGCCCCTGACGATTTTCTCGAGCACCGCGCCCGCGGCGCCGAAACAGGGCATCGGATCGGCCGGACTGTATAAGGGCGAGACATGGTTGAGCGGCAGAACGCTCGTCACCCATTCCGCGAACCTCAATTGCCCTCTCTTGCGCAGCTCGAGAAACGCCAGAAAATCCCTCACCGGATACCAATATCTTACCAACTGCTCATAGTCGCCGACCTGCGGCACCGGCTGCCCGGTCAGGTGGCAATAGACGATAAGGTCGATCGGCATGCTCGACTGGACCACCAGCTCCTGGGCCGCAGTGAAGCGGGCATTGACCTCGATCAGTTTGAGCTTTCCGTCCCTCTCGTCGCGCTTGAACTCGATGTTACCGAGGCCGCGAAAGCCGATCCCGTCGAAGAATTTGCGCCCCGCCACCGCGGTCTCCGGCAGCCACTCGGTAATGTGATGGCAGGCATTGCCGCGATTGGCCGGATAACGGCGCAGAACCCTCTTGGTGTAGTGGAACAGGTTGTTTCCGCGCTCGTCGATATAGGTGTAGTAGCTGCTCAACCGGTCGTCCGGACCGGGGATCATCTCGATGACCATGACCTCGAGGTCATGCGCCTGGGCGAGGCGAACCTTGTCGAGGAGCGCGGCGAAATCCTTCTCGACGATGAACAGCTTCTGGCCGAAGACGCGCGAGAATTTGTGCGACTGAATGGGCTTGACCATGAGCGGGAAGGTCGCGCCATGGCGCAGCTTCTCGATGTCCGCCTCGTCCTTCACGCTCCAGAAATTCGGCGTCACGACCCCCGCGGCGAGCGCCAGTTCGAGCGTCCTGCGTTTGTCGAGCAGCGCTTTGCGCTGAGCTGCCGTGCCGCCGTCGAGGATGTAGTGGTGGGCAAGCTCGTCCTGGAAATCGGCGACGAATTCGATCGCCTCGTCGTTGCAGGGAAAGATGATGTGACCGTGAAGATCGGGCCTGTCGCCGGACAGCAACAGCTCGCGCCAGAAGGCCCGGGCCCTCACGTCCCAGCCGATCGGAATGCGCTGCCGGCAGTGGCGGGAATACATGCCCAAGCACTCCCTTTGCCCGGTTACCCTGACCGCGATGCCGCGGCGGCCGAGATGGCGCGCCAGCGACAGCGAATTCTCCTTGCCACCGAGAATCAACACCGGCGTCGAGATGTCGGTGGGCGTGTGCGCGGTCATGGTCCTGTCCGATGCCTGCCGGAGGCTTTTTCGCGTTCCTTCTCGCAGCTTCCATGCCAAGCCGAAGGCCGACGGCGCGCTCGGGGCTCCGAGAAAAAAGGATATTTTTCAATCAGTTATGGTGAGACCGGCCGCAACCGTCGAGGCCGGTGGCGGCGGCGGATACGAAATCTGGCCCAAAATAAGGTGATTCGTCCCGCAATGGCACAGGATCCGGGGGTTCCGTCAGACGCTGCGCAAAGGCGCGCGGCTCTGCTGATTGTTGGCCTCGACCGCCTTGTGCAACAGCGCCATGAATACATCCTGCTCGGCCGCCGTCAACGGCGCCAGGATTTTGTCCTGGATCGCTCTTACGCTCGGCAGCGCGGCCTCGGCCAGCGCCCGGCCCGCTACCGTCAGGCTGATGAGCTTGGAGCGGCGGTCTTTCTTGGATACCTGGCGGGCAACGAGGCCGCGCTCCTCGAGCTTGCGGACGACCAGGCTGATGGTCGTGCGGTCGAGCGCGACCATGCCCCCGAGGCGGATCTGGTCGAGCGGATTTGCCTCAGACAGCGCCGCGAGCACGGAAAACTGCACCGGGGTCAGTTCGAACGCCTTGCAGTCCCTGAGAAAGATTGAAACGGCGATCTGCTGGAACCGGCGCAGCATATGGCCCGGCATGTTGCACACCTCCTCGAAACAGCTGTGCGCGGCATCGCTCGGGCGTTGAAGGAGCTCGCTCATCCGGTCTCTTGGCTCATGCAAACGAGAGCCATCCCGCCTCACGCATTGCCGCGGTCTTCGCGCCACAGGCCGAGCTTCTGCTGCACCGGCCGGTCGGAGAAGCTGAACAGGACCGCGTCCCCGTCCGGCTCGTGGTGGACCGGCATCCAGCTCGGCGCGACGAAGACGTCCTGCGGCCCCCAGTCGAACGTCTCCTCGCCGATCTGCGAGCGGCCGCGGCCTTCGACCGGCACATAGACGGTCGCGTCGGTCGACCTATAGCGGGCCGTCTTGAACCCCTTGGGCAGGAGCTGGATGAAGGTGCCGATGGTCGGCATGGCGAAGCCGCCGTCCTGCGGATTGACATATTTCATCTTCAGCCCGTGGCAGGGGTCCCACTCGTCGCGCCGGCGCATCGATTCGAGCGCCTCGCGGGTGCGCGCGTAAGGGTAGTTGAAGATCGGCGAGGACAGCACCCGGCTCTCATAGTCGACGGGCAGCATGTTGGCGCCATAACGGGCGTTGGAGTGGCCGGTCGGCTTGTCGATGGGCTGCTCCTCGTCGGGGTAGGATTCGGCGAAGGAGGCGTCGAGGATCTGCACCAGCGGAATGTCGAGCCCGTCGAGCCAGATGATCGGCTTGCCGGAATCATTGCCGTGGTCGTGCCAGGAATTGGGCGGCGTGATGACGAAGTCGCCGACCTCGAGAACGGTCTTTTCGCCGTTGACGGTGGTGTGGGCGCCGGAGCCTTCCATGATGAAGCGCAGCGCCGACTGGCTGTGGCGGTGGGCCGGCGCCACCTCGCCGGGCAATACAAGCTGAAGCCCGGCATAGAGCGAGGTGGTGATCTTCGAATCCCCCGGCATCCCCGGGTTCTCCAGGATCAGTACCCGGCGCTCGGCCTCCTTGGCGGAGATCAGATCGCCGGCCTCGAGCAGCATTTCGCGCGCCTCGGCATAACGCCACAAATGCGGCTTGCAGGCGCTCTTCGGCTGCGGCGTGATGAGGCCGCTCAACACCGCCCACAGCGGGGTCATGTTCTTCTTGCCGATCTTCTCGTAATAGGCCTTCCGCTCGGCGGTCTCGGCCGGGGCCTTGGTCAAGGACATATCGTTGTTCCTTCCGTCTTGGCTTTCCTGCTTCCCCCGGCTCAGCCCAGGGCCGCGCCGGTCCTGTCGACGCCGGCATAGAGCCAGGCATTGCCGTCATAGGCCTGCTCGGGGGTGCGCTGCGACAGCATCATGTAGCGCAATTCGGCGGTCGGGCCGGCGGCGTGATAGAATTCACCATAGACGCGCGCCATGATCTGAACCCGCGCGGTGCGCAGATAGCGGTCGTTCTGGTAGGCCCGAAAGGCCGCCTCGAAGTCTCCGTTGCTCGCCTCGATCTTGTTGGCGACGCAGACCGCGTCCTCGATCGCCATGCAGGCTCCTTGCGCGAGATATTGCAGCATCGGATGGGCGGCGTCGCCGAGCAGCGTCACGCGCCCGTCGCTCCAGTTCTTCACCGGCTCGCGGTCGACCAGCACCCACATCTTCCAAGTCTCGATCTTGTCGAGCATCATCAGCACGTTCTCGTGCTCGCCGGCGAAGCGCTGGTTGAGCTCCTCGGTGTCGCCGTAGACGTCCCAACCCTCCTCGTAGCGGTCGGAATGGAACACGGCGACCAGATTGAAGATTTCGCCCCGATGCAGCGGATAGTGGACTAGATGGGTCTTCGGCCCGGCCCACAGGATCACCTCCTTGATGCGCAGATGCTCCGGCACCTGCTCGGTCGGCAGCACGGCGCGGTAGGCGATGTGGCCGGACACCCGCGGTTTGCCGTCATTGACGATCTTGGCACGCGCCTTCGACCACACGCCGTCGGCGGCAATCAGCGCTTCGCCCTCGTAGGTCTTGCCGCTCTCCGTGAACACCCGGACCCTGTCGTCGGCATTCTCGAAGTCGACCACCTTCTGCTTGAGGGTCAGTTCGACGAGCGGCGAGGCCCGGCAGGCGTCGATCAGGGCGTTGTGCAGGTCGGGCCGGTAGATGACTCCATAGGGATATTCGAAGCGGGCGCGGAACTCGTTGGTGTTGAGCGGGATGCGGGTGATCCGCTCGCCGGTGAGCCCGTCCATCATCCCCATCGCGTCCGGGAACACGGCGACATCGTTGATGGGGTCGGTAAGGCCGAGCACGTCGAACATCTTGAAGACGTTGGGGCCGAGCTGGATGCCGGCGCCGATCTCGCCGAATTCCGAAGCCTGTTCGATCAGATGCACGGCGCGGCCCTTTTGGCTCAGCGCCAGAGCCGCCGCAAAACCGCCAATTCCGCCACCGGCAATCAAAATCTGTCGCTCGGGCATCGCCGCGCCGTCTCCCTTGCAGATTTGAACCCCTCTAAATCATCAGTATTATGAGCATATCGGGCGGGCGTAATCAATGGTGCCGATTTGCCGCCGCCGGCTGGCTCGACTAAGGTGAGCGGGACCCCATATTCGCCCCAGGATCATGTTGACAGCCCTGCGCCAGTTCATCGACCGCCTGCAGCAATCCCCGGATGCGGCACATCACTTCGGCGAGGACGACCACAGGCTCGCCATCGCCGCGCTGCTGGTCCATGCGGTGTCGATCGACGGCGTCGTCGACGAGGCGGAAAAGACCACCATCCGGACGGTCCTCAAACGCGAGTTCGAGCTCTCCGACGCCGAGACGAGCGAGCTGGTCGCCGAGGCGCGCGAGCGCGACCAGGAGGCCGTCGACCTTTACACCTTCACCAGCGTGCTGAAGCGGGCGCTTGACGAGAAGGGGCGCAAGCGCAGTGTTGAGATGCTGTGGGAGATCGTCTATGCCGACGGCGCCGTGCATGAGTTCGAGGACAATCTGGTGTGGCGCGTCGCCGAGCTGCTCGGCGTGCAGCGGCGCGAGCGCCTGCGGCTGAAGCGGCGGGCTGCCAAGGCGCGGAAGGCGGATTGACGCGCGCGCGTTTACTTGTTTCTCAGGCCTTTGCCGCTATGTTGCACTGCGATGACCGGTAAGATTCTCGTCATATTGCATCAGGAGCACTCGACTCCCGGACGGGTCGGAAACATGTTGCGCGGGCGCGGATTTAAGCTCGACATGCGCCGGCCGCGCTTCGGCGACCCGCTGCCGGAGACCATGGAGGAGCATGCCGGTGCCATCATCTTCGGCGGGCCGATCAGCGCCAATGACGAAGACGGCTATATGCGCGCCGAGATCGAATGGGTCAGGGTCGCGCTCGATGAGGAGGCGCCGTTCCTCGGCATCTGTCTGGGGGCGCAGATCATGGCCCGCCAGCTCTGCGCCCCGGTCCGCGAGCATCGCCAGGGCGAGGTCGAGATCGGCTACTATCCGATCCGCCCGACCCGCGCCGGAGCCGATCTCGCGCCCTGGCCGCAGAAGGTCTATCAATGGCATCGCGAGGGGCTCGAGCTGCCGCGTGGAGCGACCTTGCTGGCCGAGGGCGACACCTTTGCCTGCCAGGCTTTCCGCTACGGAGAGGCCGCCTACGCCGTGCAATTTCACCCGGAAGTCAACCTTGCCATGATGCACCGCTGGACGGTGCGCGGGGCGGAACGGCTGACGCTGCCTGGCGCCCGCCCGCGGGAAGAGCATTTCAGCGAGCGCACTATCCACGACGACGCCAATGCCGACTGGCTCCGGCGGCTTCTCGATCGCTGGCTGGCGAGCGACGCGCGCCACAGCCGCCATCTGGCCGCGGAATGACGCGCGCCTAGAAGCATGTTCCGCAAGAGTGGAAACCGGTTTTGCGACAAGAACATGCCCAACCGAACAGATAGGAGCAAAATCCGAATCAGATCAGGGGGATTTCGGTCCACGCCTCGCCCCGGACAAATTCTTGTCCTCCGATCAGGCCGCAAACCCGCCTTATTCGCAAAATGCAATGGCTGCGACATGAAGCCCGCGCGACCCACCAGATATGGGGGCGCGAGTTCCGATTTTTCCCATATGATGCGGCAAATCCGCTTCACTGAATGGCAAGGTCTTTGCGCTTAACTGGCGGTGGCTGGCATTCAGGTCGTGCGTAGTCAGTCAGGTTCGGTAGAAGGATGGCCGCAAGACGACCCCCAAACTCGGAAGCGGCCGTCCTTCCCGCACCGCCCCCGCCTTCAGCCAAAATCGACGCCGATGACCGCGCGGCTCCCACGCGCCGAAACGCCCCGCGGCAGTCGCTGCTTTTCCCAGCGCGTGAATTGAAGGCTTGGTGGAGCAGGCAGTCTGCGGCGAACCCGTCTCCGGTACCGATTTCCCTGTTCTACGGGAATTTACAGGGAAATTTTTCAAATATGTGCGCAAATCGGCCTTGCCGTCCCTCATAACTCATTGCAATCACGGCATTTTTTCGGAAATTCCCTACGCGACGGAACAGGGAATTTTCTCCGGCGAACAGGAAATTTGTTTCAAGGAACAGGGAAGCGCCGGTAAGCGATGGGGTGGACGCCCTCCGACGGCATCGACGTGCCAAAGTGGTGGTGTTTGGAACCACGGCAAGGAGAGCGTCCACCCCATCGCTTACAAGGAGATTGTAATTCAGTGAATTGTTTCGGCTAGTTTGCATTCACCTGTGTAAGCCGCTCGCAATCCTCAACACTGATCGCGGCGGCGGTGTCGTGAAGCGCCGCCTGAACCACCTTCGTCGGAACCGACAGTGGGGAATTGGCTTGATCGACCGCGATTGCCGCCATCGTGCCTGTGGCATGGCCAAGAGCCATAGCGGTTGCCATATGACGTGATCCGCCGTTGGCTTCCTGAGTCGCCGAGATCGCCCGTCCGGTCACCAACAGCCCCTCGACGCCTGCCGGCACAAGACAGCGCATTGGAATGTCCCAAGGCGCCGGGGGCATGCTGAGCGATACACTGGTGCCGTTCGGATCGTGAACATCCATGGGCCCACAGCCAAGAGCGATGACATCGTCGAAGGAACGTTGTTCGAGAATGTCCTCGGCCGTCAGCGTGTACTGTCCTACAATGCGCCTTGTCTCACGCACGCCGACCCGAGTGGCGATGTTGGTGAGAATGGCGTTCTCGAATCCCGGCGCCTCCCTTTTCAGGAAATTCACGATGCTCTTGACCTGCTTGCGGCCGATGCGCTCCGCTTCTCCGACCTGGCGCGGATTGAGCATGTCCATCCCGCGAATGAGCTTGTGAAGGAATCGGCGTTTTGTACATGGCTGCAGTGGTCTGGGCAGGGCGTTGTTGGTTTTGATGTCGCCGAATGTGTGTCCGCGGCCGGCTTAGGTGGTCGCGGTGCGCAGGCGATGGGCCGCCATCAGGTTATGGGCGA